>NZ_BAAAVI010000001.1:0-124039 GCF_039534445.1 Streptosporangium fragile
CGCCGAGAGCCTCGGCGGGCGGCCCCGCGGTCCTCGGAGCCGCTTCCTAGAGCTGCTTCCTCAGGAAGGCGATGTCGTCGGCCTGCCCGTCGAGCGGGGTCTCGACCACGATCGGCGCGTTCGCGCTCCGGCACACGCCGAGGATCAGCTCGGGGTCGATCCGGCCCGCCCCGAGGTTCGCGTGCCGGTCGGCACCGGAGTCGAAGGCGTCACGTGAGTCGTTGCAGTGGATCAGATCGATCCTGCCGGTGACGGCCATGACCCGCTCGACCACGTCGGCCAGGTCCTCGCCGCCCGCGTGGGCGTGGCAGGTGTCGAGGCAGAAGCCCACGTCGAAGCCGTCGAGCGCCTCCCAGAGCCGGGCGATGCGCTCAAGCCTGCGCGCCATCGCGTTGCCGCCGCCCGCGGTGTTCTCGATGAGCACGGGGACCTCGTGCTCCTCCAGGCGCTCGAACACCTTGCGCCAGTTGTCGAAGCCCTTCTGCGGGTCGTCGCCGGCGTTGACGTGCCCGCCGTGCACGACCAGTCCTTTGGCGCCCAGCTCGGCCGCCGCAGCCAGGTGCGCGCTCAGCAGCTTGCGGCTGGGGATGCGGATCCGGTTGTTGGCGGTCGCCACGTTGATCACGTAAGGGGCGTGGATGTAGACCTCCACGTCCGAATCCTTGATCTCACGGGCCTTCTCGCCGATGACCGGCCCCTTCCAGCCCTGCGGATCGCCGAGGAAGAACTGGACGACCTCGGCGCCGCGTGCCCTGGCGTGGGCCAGCGGGTCGTCCTGGTCGACGTGAGCTCCGATAAGCGGCATGCCTTCGAGGGTAGCCCTTCCTGCCGTCCGCGGCCGTTTCGACGGCGGGGGCCGGGGCAGTCGCAGGGCGCGCCCCGACGCCCGCCCCCCGCGGGCCGAACCCCCAAGGAGTCGCCGTGGCCTACTACCGCAGAGGGATCAGTCTCATCGGCCTCATCTACATTCTGGTCGGCCTCTATGTCGCCTGGGTCCACGACTACATCACCCCCGGGCTCCTGAAGGATGTCGCCGAAGCACTGCTGGCGGTCTTCCTGTGGTTCCTCGTCCTGCTGGGCGTGGATCTCCACCTGGGCTGACCGCTCTCCCACGGCGCGGCCTCCGGCCGGTTCGGGGCTCTACGGGAGGAAACCTCCGTGGAAGATGCCGAGGGCCGCGCCGACGAACGACCCCACGATGCCCACGATGTTGAGCGAGCGTTCCGGCGTCGTCGCGGAGAGGTACTGCGAGAGAAGGCCTCCGACGAAGCCCACCGCTCCCGCCCACGACGCGACCACGTGCGAGTCCGGGACGAGCCCCGTGACGAAGGCGACCAGTCCGCAGACGAGCGTGCCGACGCTCATGACGTTCTGCATGGGGTGGGCCTGTCCGTCGCTGTTCAGTGTGAACCGGAACGGCCGGTTCTCGACGGGCCCCAGCGCATGCGGCATCTTCACCGCCCCCTCTTTCCACTCCCTTTGTGGTGAGGTTCCCCCCGGTCCGGCGGCCCAACCCTGGACGTGCTGGTAGGCTGGCACGGCTGCGTTGTATGGGTGTGTCATCGCCCGCCCCGCCTCGGGTGCCGAAATGGGCGCCCACGGTGAAGAACGTCAGCGTCCTCCTGTCACGGCACGGTGTCGTGACCGCAACAGTCCAGAGGAGGTTGGAAATCAGCATGCGCCGTTACGAAGTGATGGTCATCCTCGACCCTTCGCTCGATGAGCGTACGGTTGCTCCTTCCCTCGACCAGTTCCTCACGGTCGTCCGCAACGACGGCGGCACCGTGGAGAAGGTCGACGTGTGGGGCCGTCGCAGGCTCGCCTACGACATCGCCAAGAAGCCCGAGGGCATCTACGCCGTCATCGACCTGAGCGCCGAGCCCGCCACGGTCAAGGAGCTCGACCGGCAGCTGAACCTCAACGAGGGCATTCTGCGCACCAAGGTCCTGCGTCCGGACGTGCACTAACTCCCCGCATTTTGTCGGGCGTCAGCCGTACTCTGAGCCGATAACCAGCGAAGGCCGCAGGAAGGGCAACGCTAGCCATGGCAGCAGGCGACACCACGATCACCATCGTCGGCAACCTCGTCGACGATCCCGAGCTGCGCTTCACCCCGACGGGGCAAGCGGTGGCCCGGTTCCGCATCGCATCCACTCCGAGGTTCCTCGACAAGACGACCAACGAGTGGAAGGACGGCGAAGGCCTGTTCCTGACCTGCAACGTGTGGCGCCAGGCGGCGGAGAACGTCGCCGAGAGCCTCCAGCGCGGCATGCGGGTCATCGTTCAGGGACGTCTCCGCCAGCGGTCTTACGAGACCAAGGAAGGCGAGAAGCGCACCGTCTACGAGGTCGAGGTCGACGAGGTCGGCCCCTCCCTGAGGAATGCGACCGCCAAGGTCAACAAGACCTCCCGCCAGGGTGGCGGCGGCGGCTTCGGCGGCCCCGCCAACGACCCGTGGGCCTCTGCCACGCCCGCTCCGCCCCAGGGCGGCGGCGGTTACGGCGGCGGCGGTGGCGGTTACGGCGGCGGTAACCAGGGTGGCGGCGGCTTCGGCGGCGGCGACTTCAGCGACGAGCCTCCCTTCTAGGGAGGCCGCCGGGGACGGACGCGACCGCATCCCCGAAACCCAGTCCATATCCGCAGCGACCATTCCCGCCTGACGGCGGGGCTCTGAAAGGAGCACCACGATGGCCAAGCCGGCACTGCGCAAGCCTAAGAAGAAGGTTTGCCTGTTCTGCCACGACAAGATCTCTTACGTCGACTACAAGGACACGGCGCTGCTTCGGAAGTTCATCTCCGACCGCGGCAAGATCCGTGCCCGCCGGGTGACGGGCAACTGCACCCAGCACCAGCGTGACGTGGCGACCGCTATCAAGAACGCTCGTGAGATGGCGCTCCTGCCCTACATGAGCACCGCGCGCTAAGGAGGTCCGGACAAATGAAGCTCATTCTCACCAGTGAGGTCACCGGCCTCGGCGCCCCCGGCGACATCGTCGAGGTCAAGGACGGCTACGGCCGCAACTACCTGCTTCCCCGCGGCTTCGCGATCCAGTGGACGCGCGGCGGCGAGAAGCAGATCGCCTCGATCAAGAAGGCCCGCGACGCGCGCGAGATCCGCGACCTCGGCACCGCCAAGGCCGTCGCCGAGCAGCTCCGGGCCCTGAAGGTGGTCCTGAAGACGAAGGCCGGCGAGTCCGGCCGCCTCTTCGGCTCCATCACCACGGGTGACGTCGCCGAGGCCGTCAAGGCCGCCGGCGGCCCCGTCCTCGACCGCCGCCGCATCGAGATCGCCTCCGCGATCAAGAGCGTCGGCTCCCACCGGGTCAGCGTCAAGCTGCACCCGGAGGTCTCCGCGGCCCTCGACATCGAGGTCGTCGCGGCCTGACAGGCCCCGTGAGACAAGGGCTCCTCCCCGTCCGGGGAGGAGCCCTTGTCCGTTCCCGGGCCGCAGGCCGCTCCCCGTGGGACGATGTCCGGTACCGTCGCCGGGCGTCGGACACGCGGGTCATGGGGGTCGAAGCCGAACCGGCCGGTGGGGTCGTACCGGGGGAGATCACCTCAAGGGGAGGGCCTCATGACTCTGGGTCACCCCATATCCGTACAATTCGGTGGTCATCGCTTTACCCTGGAGGTCTCCTCATGGTCCGTTCTTCGACGCTGCTCGCGCTTGGCGCCCTCACGGCCGCCGCGGTGGCCTGCGCACCGGCTTCGGAGACGGTGACCCAGGCGAGCCCCGCCGCCTCGGGCACCTCCGGTGCCTCGGCCGCCGACGCCTGCGCCAAGGACAAGCTCGCGCTGAAGACGCCGGGCAAGCTGACCATCGGCACCGACAAGCCCGCCTACGAGCCGTGGTTCAAGGACGACGACCCGGCCAACGGCAAGGGCTTCGAGAGCGCGGTGGCCTACGCCGTCGCCGGCCGGCTCGGTTTCGCCCCCGCCGACGTCACCTGGGCCACGGTGAAGTTCGACTCCGCGTTCGCCCCCGGTGCCAAGCAGTTCGACTTCGACCTCAACCAGGTCTCGGTCACCCCCGACCGGGCGAAGGTCGTCGACTTCAGCAAGGGCTACTACACCGTCAAGCAGGCCGTGGTGGCGCTGGACGGCTCGAAGGTCGCCTCCGCGACCGACCTGGCGACCCTGAAGGACGCCAAGATCGGTGTGCAGGTCGGCACCACCTCGCTCCAGGCGGTCAAGGACGTCATCAAGCCCACCGCCGAGCCGAACGTCTACAACGAGCAGATCGACGCGATCAACGCGCTGAAGAACAAGCAGGTCGACGCCATCGTGGTCGACCTGCCCACCGCGTTCTACGTGACCGCCGCCCAGGTGGAGAACTCCAAGATCGTCGGCCAGTTCGGCACCGCCTCCGGTGAGCCCGAGGTCTTCGGCGCGGTCTTCGAGAAGGGCAGCCCGCTGGTCGGCTGCGTGAACAAGGCGATCGACGAGCTGACCGCCTCCGGTGAACTGGCGAAGATCGAGACCGAGTGGCTCGGCTCCGCGGCGGGCGCGCCGGAGCTGAAGTGACCGCACGTCCCGTGCCGCGTGCCCGCCCCCGGGCGCGCGGCGCCTCTCCCTTCCCCACGGGAACCTCCCGCCTCCGCCACGGCGGCGGCCGATGAGGAGCGACGCGAGCCCGCAGGCCGCCCCGGAATGGGTGAAGAGCAGCCGCCAGATCGAGCGTGAACGATTCCGCAGGAGGTCGGCGGTCCGCTCCGGGTCGATCGCGACGGCCTCGACGATCCTGGTGGTCGTCCTGCTCGCGTGGGTGTTCACCAACTCCCCGGGCTGGCCGCGGGTCCGGGAGACGTTCTTCAACCCCGAGTATTTCGTCGAGGCGATACCGGACGTGCTGAGCGGGTTCCTGCTCAACATCAAGATCTTCCTGATCGCCGAGCCGCTGATCCTGGTCGTCGGCCTGCTCGTCGCGCTGGCCCGTACCCTCACCGCTCCGGTCTTCTTCCCGCTGCGGGCCCTGGCGGTGGCCTACACCGACATCTTCCGCGGCGTGCCGACGATTATGGTGATCTACCTCGTCGGGTTCGGCCTGCCCGCGCTCGGCCTGCAGGGCACCCCGACGGACCTGGCGACGCTGGGGATCATCGCGCTCACGCTCTCCTACGGGGCGTACGTGGCGGAGGTCTTCCGGGCGGGCATCGACTCGATCCACCCCAGCCAGCGGGCCGCCGCCCGATCCCTCGGCCTGAGCCACGGCCAGACCATGCGGTACGTGGTGGTGCCCCAGGCCGTGCGCCGGGTGGTGCCGCCGCTGCTCAACGACTTCGTCTCGCTGCAGAAGGACACCGCTCTCGTCGCCACGATCGGCCCGCTGGAGGCGCTCCGGCAGGCGCAGATCCACGTCGCCGGCACCTTCAACTACACCCCCTACCTGGTGGCGGGGCTGCTGTTCATCCTGCTCACCATCCCCATGGCCCGCTTCACCGACTACCTGGCGGCCCGGTCGCAGAGGCGGCGAGGCCAGTGAGCCTGCTCACCATCGAAGGGCTGTGGAAGAACTACCACGGCCACAGCGTGCTGCGCGGCATCGACCTCGCGGTCGAGCCGCATGAGGTGGTCTGCCTGATCGGTGCCTCCGGATCGGGCAAGTCCACGCTGCTGCGTTGCGTGAACCTGTTGGAGACCGTCGACGACGGCACGATCCGTCTGGACGGCGAGGAGATCACCGACGTACGGACGGATCCCGACACCGTGCGCAAGCGCATGGGCATCGTGTTCCAGTCGTTCAACCTCTTCCCGCACATGAACGTGCTCGACAACATCACGCTGGCCCCGCGCAAGGTGCACGGGGTCGGCCGGCGCCAGGCCGAACAGCAGGCGCGTGACCTGCTGGCCAGGTTCGGCCTGGCGGACAAGGCGGCGGCCTACCCCGACCAGCTCTCCGGCGGCCAGCAGCAGCGCGCCGCCATCATCCGTGCCCTGGCCACCCAGCCCCGCCTGATGCTGCTGGACGAGGTCACCTCGGCACTCGACCCGGCGCTGGTCAAGGAGGTGCTGGAGATCATCAGGGAGCTCAAGGAGGGCGGGATGACCATGATCCTGACCACCCACGAGATGGGCTTCTGCCGTGAGATCGCCGACACGGTCTGCTTCCTCGACGGCGGCGTGCTGCTGGAGCGCGGCACCCCCGAGCAGATCTTCACCGATCCCCGTGAGCCCCGTACCAGGGAGTTCCTGCAGAGCGTGATCGACGCCCGGCGCCTGTGAGATGCGCGGCCCCGGCCGGGCCCGCCGGTGGGTCGGGGCCGGCCCGCACGGGTCTCCGTACCTCAGCGCCGGTGCCGGCCGCGCGGGCCCGGGCCGCCGGCGTCACCCGGGCCGGGAGGGCCGTAGCCGGGCCCCGCGGGGCCCGGTCCGTACCCGGGAGCCGCGTCCGGCCCAGGCCCGTACCCGGGATCACCCCCCGGCCCGGGCCCGTACCCGGGATACGGTCCCGGGCTCCGGCCGTACCCGGGAGCGGGCTCCCGGCCGTGGCCGGGCTGCCGGCCCGGACCGTAGCCGGGGGCGGGCCCATCGGCGGGGCTCCAGGCGGGGTACGGGGAGGGCTCCGGCAGCGGCCGCAGCATGTCGGCGAGCACGCTGTTGCGCCTGCCGTACGCCAGGTAGACCAGCACGCCCACGGCCATCCAGGCGATGAAGTACAGCCAGGTCACCAGCTGCAGGTTCACCATGAGCCACAGGGAGGCGACGATCGAGGCGATCGGCACGCCCGGGAAGAGCGGGACGCGGAAGCCCCGCGGCAGGTCGGGCATCGTCCGGCGCATCCTGATCACCCCGCAGGCCACCGCGACGAACACGAACAGGGTGCCGATCACGACCAGCGGTTCGAGGGTCAGCACCGGGACGAACTCGGCCAGCACGATCGCCAGGCCGCCGATCAGCAGAGTGGCCCGCGTCGGGCTGTGATAGCTACGGTTGATCTTGGAGAGCGGGCGGGGGATCAACCCGTCGCGGGCCATGGAGAACACCACCCGGGTCAGGCCCACCATCAGCACCAGGACGACCGTGGTGAGGCCGAGCACCGCCCCGATGTTGATGACGTGCACCATGAAACCCTCGCCGGCCTGCCGGAAGGCGTTGGCGAGCGGCGCGTCGACGTCGATCTTGTCATATGGCGTCATGCCGACCATCACCACGCCGACCGCGATGTAGACGACCGTGGTGATCACCAGGCCGCGGATGATGCCCTTCGGGATCGACCGCGGGGCGTCCTTCGCCTCCTCGGCGGCGGTGGCGACGACGTCGAAGCCGATGTAGGCGAACGTGATGGCCGCCGAGGCGGCGAAGATGCCGAACCAGCCGAAGGCGCCCGTCTGGCCGAAGACGATGCCCAGCAACGGGGAGTGCAGGGTGTCCTCGGCCTTGCCGGCGGGCACCGCGGGCACCGGGATGGCGGCCAGGTTGCGCTGGTCGAAGTGGAGGGCACCGACCACGATGACCGCACCGATGGCCACCAGCTTGGCCACCACGATGATCCACAGGGCGCGCAGGCCGACCCGGGCGCCCAGCGCCACCACGCCCGTCAGAAGCAGCAGGATGAACAGCGTGAAGAGGTCGAAGCCCGTGTCCTGGCCGACCACGCCGGAGACCGGCTCGGGGATGAGCACACCGAGGTCGCTGAGCATCTGGGCGGCGTAGAGCGACCAGGCGCGCGCCACCACCGCCGTGGCCAGCAGGAGCTCCATCACCAGCGCCCAGCCGACGATCCAGGCCCAGACCTCGCCGAAGATGACGTAAGTGAAGGTGTAGGCGCTTCCCGATGTCGGCATGGCGGACGACAGCTCCGCGAAGCAGAAGGCCACGAGCAGGCTGGTGATGCCCGCGATCATGAAGGAGAGGATCACGCCCGGTCCGGCCATGGTCGCCGCCTGGCGGCCGGCGATGCTGAAGATACCCGCACCGATCATCACACCGAGGCCGAGCACGATGAGAGCCGCCGGGCTGTAGGCGGTGGGCAGACCGTGCCGCGCACCGGTCCACCGGTCGGTGGCATGACTCGGCGGCATACGGCGCACGATCGACGAGGGGGGACCTTCGGGCACGGCGCGACCAATCGTGGTGGATGAATGACCCGTATTGTCGGACTCTTCACAGTGCCGCAGGGGGGTTCCGCCCGACAAGGGGTAACCGGTCACGTGGTGGACACCACCGGGTCACGCACGGATCACCCGCCCGGCGGGCGCTGTCCGTCACGGTCGGGGCGCCCGTCGCTCCACACCGTTCCCTGCCGGGTGCCGGGCATGTCATTCCCGGTCGGGCGCCGGGCGTCGGGTGTCGGGTGCCGGTCGTGTCGTTCCCTGCCGGGTGCCGGGCGTCGGGTGCCGGGTGCCGGGCGTGTCGTTCCCGGTCAGGCCCCGACCACCAGCCACGCCGTGCCACGCGCACGTGTCGTCAGGGTGGCCATCCGGGCCGCCATCCACACCCCCAGCGCCAGCCAGAGCATGACCAGCCCGCCGCCCGAGGCGGTCACCAGGAGCACCGCGGGAAGGTAGGCGAGTGTCGTCCACACCCCCGCCCAGGCCAGGTAGCGCTGGTCGCCGGCGCCGATCAGCACCCCGTCCAGTACGAACACCACCCCGGCGATCGGCTGCAGGGCCGCCACCACCCAGAGCGCGTCGAGCAGCTCCGCGGCCACGGCCGGGCCCGCGTCGAACAGCGCGGGAACGAACGGCCTGGCCACGACCACGAGCAGCCCGAGCACCAGGCCCGAGCCGACCCCCCACATCACCATCCTCCGGGTCGCCCCGCGGACCTCCGCCACGTCACCGGCACCCAGGGCGCGGCCGGTGATGGCCTGCCCGGCGATCGCTATCGCGTCCAGGGCGAACGCCAGCAGGGTCCAGATCCTGACGGCGACGGTGTGCGCCTCGATCTGCTCCTCTCCCATCCGGGTGGCCGCGGCGGTCGCGACGCCCAGGACCACCTGCAGGCAGGCCGTCCGGATGACCAGGGCGATTCCGGCCGACCCCGCCGCCCGGACGCCCGCCAGGTCGGGCCGGAACGGCGCGCCGTGCCGGACGAAGATCAGGAAAAGGTAGACGGCGGCGGCGACCGACTGGGCCAGCACCGTCCCCCAGGCCGAGCCCGCGATCCCCCACCCGAAGCCCAGGACGAACGTCACGTTGAGCACCGCGTTGAGCGTGAAGGCGCCCACCGACACCGCCAGCGGGGTTCTGGTGTCCTGCATGCCGCGCAGCACACCGGTGCCCGCGAGCACCAGCAGCATGGCCGGGACGCCCAGCAGACTGATCCGCAGGTAGGTCACGGCCTGCCGGGCGAGCTCACCCTCGGCGCCGATCAGCGCGGTCAGGGAGGGCGCGAGCGGCCAGACCACCACGATGATCACCAGCCCGATCCCGGCGGCCAGCCAGAGACCGTCCACCGCCTGGCGCAGCGCCCGTCGATGATCACCTGCGCCGATCTGCCGGGCGACCGCCGCCGTTGTCCCGTACGCCAGGAACACGCACAGCCCCACCACGGCGCTCAGCACCGTGCTCGCCACGCCCAGGGCTCCGAGCGCGGGGGCGGGCAGGCGGCTGACCACGAGGGTGTCGGTCAGCAGAAAGATCGGCTCCGCGATCAGAGCGCCGAAGGCAGGGATCGCCAGTCGCAGGATCTGCCCGTCGTAGTTGCGACCGGAGCGGGGAGTAAGAGGCACTTCTCCATTTTGCCCATTACGCCTTGGTAGATCTTCCGGGGGGTGAGCCGGACGGGACGGGCCGTCCGGGGTGCTTGTCGGCGTGTCACCCCAACTTTCTTTCCTCCACAGGCAGTGGATGAAGTTTTCGCTGGTCAGAGGAGTTTCCACAGCTGTGGACGGTGGTTATCCACAAGGCTGTCCCCAGGGTGCCCACACCTTGGGGGGAGAACTGCACAACTTATCCACACCTCTGTCGACAGGCCGCGTTGCCACCCACCCCGCGGAGCCGGGAAACTTTGTCAGCCCGGTCGACTACAAATGGGATAGCGTAACTGTGTTCGAAAGAGGGGGTGGGCGGTGAGTATCGCGGAGCCACCGGTCTTCGAGCCGGGTTTCGAGCGCACCCCACCGAACAACATCGAGGCCGAGCAGTCCGTCCTGGGCGGCATGCTCCTGTCCAAAGACGCCATCGCCGACGTCGTCGAGATCATCCGGGCCGACGACTTCTACCGCCCGGCCCACCAGATCATCTACGACATCATCACCGACCTCTACGGGCGCGGCGACCCCGCGGACGCCGTCACCGTCTTCGACGAGCTCCAGAAGCGCGGCGAGGTCGCCCGGGTCGGCGGCGGCGCCTACCTGCACACGCTGACCGCCGTCGTGCCCACCGCGGCCAACGCCGGCTACTACGCCAGGATCGTCCGCGAGCAGGCCATCCTGCGACGCCTCATCGAGGCCGGCACGCGCATCGTCTCCTACGGCTACGGCGGCCAGGACGAGGAGGTCGACGACCTCGTCGACCGCGCCCAGGCCGAGATCTACAAGGTCACCGAGCGGCGCACCTCCGAGGACTACGTCCCGCTGTCCGAGATCATGCCGGGCGCCCTCGACGAGCTGGAGGCCATCGGCGGCCGGGGCGGCCAGATGGTCGGCGTCCCCACCGGCTTCCAGGATCTCGACGCCCTCACCAACGGCCTGCACCCCGGCCAGATGATCGTCGTGGCCGCCCGCCCGGCCATCGGCAAATCAACCCTGGGGCTGGATTTCGCCAGATCTGCCGCTATCAAGCACGGTATGACGACTGTGGTGTTCTCGCTGGAGATGTCCCGTAACGAGATCACCATGCGCCTGCTCTCGGCCGAGGCCAGGGTGGCGCTGCACGCCATGCGTTCGGGCACGATGACCGACGACGACTGGGCCAAGCTTGCCCGCCGGATGGGGGAGGTGGCCGAGGCGCCGCTGTTCATCGACGACTCGCCCAACATGTCGATGATGGAGATCCGGGCCAAGTGCCGCCGGCTCAAGCAGCGCAACGACCTGCGGTTCGTCATCATCGACTACCTGCAGCTGATGTCCTCGCCGAAGAAGACCGAGAGCCGCCAGAACGAGGTCTCCGAGATCTCCCGGTCCATCAAGCTTCTGGCCAAGGAGCTTGAGGTCCCGGTCATCGCGATCTCCCAGCTCAACCGTGGCCCCGAGCAGCGAACGGACAAACGCCCCATGGTGAGCGACCTTCGCGAGTCGGGATGTCTCACGGCGGACACCCGTGTTCTCCGGGCCGACACCGGAGCGGAGGTGTCGCTGGGTGAGCTGCTGGAGAGTGGAGAGCGTGACATTCCCGTGTGGTCGCTCGACGAGCGGCTGCGGCTTGTCCCGAGAACCATGACCCACGTCTTCCCGAGTGGAGTCAAGGAGGTCTTCAAGCTCCGGCTGAAGTCCGGGAGAGAGATCAAGGCGACGGCGAACCACCCGTTCATGACCTACGACGGGTGGCGACCGCTTGGCGAGATCCGGTCAGGCACCCGTCTGGCCGTGCCGCGTCACGTGCCGGCTCCCCAGCACCTCCGGGACTGGCCGGATGACGAGGTCATCCTGTTGGCTCACATGATCGGTGACGGTTCCTTCGTGAAGGGCCGGCCGGTACGTCATGCGGGCAAGGACGAGGCATGCCTGCGAGCGATGACCGACGCGGCGAGGCACTTCGGCATCACCGCGGTCCGTGATGACTACGAGGCAGCCGGGGTGACTACCTTGCGGCTTCCCGCCCCCCATCGCCTGACCCAGGGCAGGAGAAACCCGATTGCCGCCCGGCTCGACTCGCTGGGGCTCTTCGGGCTGGGAAGCCACGAGAAATTCGTCCCCGACGGGGTCTTCTCGCTTTCCAAGCGCCAGATCGCGCTCTTTCTACGCCATCTCTGGGCGACCGACGGCTGCATCTGGTGGGACGCGAAGACCGGCCAGGCGCGGGTGTACTACGCCTCCACAAGCCGGCGTCTGATCGACGACGTCGCTCGGCTTCTCCTGCGCTTCAACGTGATGACCGGGGTGAAGGAGGTCAGGAAGGACGGCTACCGGCCGGGATACCACTTGTATGTCCACGGTGCGGAGAACCAGCTCCGCTTCCTGGACGACATCGGTGCTCACGGAGCGCGGTCGGTCCAGGCCGAGCGGTGTGTCGCCGCGTTGCGCGGGATCACGTCCGACACGAACCTCGACACCGTTCCCGGTGAGGTCTGGGACAAAGTACGGAGTGTTCTGACGGAGAAGGGTATGACCCGTCGCGAGTTCTCCGCCGAACCCGGTACTCGGTTCTGCGGGAGCACCTTGTGGGAGCACGCCCCCGGCAGGCAACGGCTGGGGCAGGTGGCGGCCATTCTCGATGATGCCCAGATGGAGATGCTCGCCACCAATGACGTCTTCTGGGATGAGGTCGTCTCCATCGACAGCCTGGGAGAGCAGCCCGTCTTCGACGCCACCGTCCTGGGAACTCACAACTTTGTGGCGAACGGCATCAGCACTCACAACTCGATCGAGCAGGATGCGGACATGGTCATCCTGCTCCACCGGGAAGACGCCTACGAGCGCGAGTCGCCCAGGGCGGGTGAGGCCGACCTGATCGTGGCCAAGCACCGTAACGGCCCCACCGCCACGGTGACCGTGGCGTTCCAGGGTCACTACAGCCGCTTCGTCGACATGGCCACCCACTGAACCGGCATGGCCCGCTGAACCGACAAGGCCACTGAACCGACAAGGCCACTGAACCGGCATGGCTCATCGAACCGGCATGGCCCCACCTGCCGACCCCGGGCCGCGCTCCGGCCGGTGGCTCGGGATCGGCGGCTCGGGATCGGCGGCTCGGGCTCTCCGGTTTCGACAGGCCGGGAGGACCGGGAAGTGCCGTCGGTTCTCTCCGGATCCCGGCAGGCCGTGAGACCCCGCAGGCGGATGCGGGGGCTTCCCGATCCTGGCAGGGTGAGGGCGTGACGATCCGCGGGGTGTTGTTCGACGTCGATGACACGATCCTCGACTATTCGGGCTCGGAGCGAGCCGGCGTGCTCAGGCATCTGGCGGCCGAGGGATTGCTGGAGCTGTTCCCGTCACCGGCCGACGCGGTGACGGTCTGGCGGGAGATCATGGAGGAGGAGTACACCCGGTTCCTCGTCGGCGAGTTGACGTTCGCCGAGCACCAGCTCACGCGGACCAGGCGGTTCCTGGCACATGCCGGGCGCCTGCCGGCCGGCGGTCTCTCCGACGATGAAGCGTCCGTCTGGTTCGCGAGATACGACGGGTTCCGTATCGCCGCGCTGGCCGCTTTCCCCGACGCCGATCCCGCTCTCACGGCGCTCGCGCCGGAGTTCCGGCTCGGCATCGTCTCCAACTCGTCGCTGGCGTACCAGCGGAGCAAGCTGCACATGATCGGACTGCTCGGCCACTTCGGCGACGCGATCGTCTGTTCCATCGAGCACGGCGCGCCCAAGCCGGACCCGGGCATCTTCCTGGCGGGGTGCGCGCTCCTCGGCCTCCCGGCTCACCAGGTCGCGTACGTCGGCGACAAGTACGAAGTCGACGCTCTCGGGGCTCGCGACGCGGGTCTCCACGCGTACTGGCTCGACAGGGCGGCCACCGGAGCCGCACCCGGGGCCGGGATCACGGTGATCCGGTCGCTGGATGAGCTGGTGACCGCCCTGGCCGGCCAGGATCCGCCGCGCGAGGCGCCGCAACCCGGGGAGCGGAGATTCCCGGGCCCGCCGCCGTCGCCTCAACCGTGTCCGTGACGTCCCCATGGTGGCGCCTTCTGCCGCGTGACGCGCTGGACGCCTCCCCGGCACGCGCGACGGCGCCGATCACGAACGTGCCCCGGCGGGCCCGCCGGTCGGCCGCCTTCCCTCGCCGCAGCGGGTCCTCCATCCGGTCGGGCATCGTCCGCCGGAGCGGTGGGGTCAGAAGAGGATCGGGCGGACGTGGGTGACGAGCCGGACGCCGTCGAAGACGTGCAGGGCGATCTGCGGCGGCAGGTCGTAGTCGATCGGGACCTGCACGTCGAGCTCCTGGTTGAGCCGGAGCGTGGACACCACGCCCGGGGCGATCGAGAGGGGCAGCCCCGCGAAGGTGGTGCTCGCCGCGGTGTGGGCGTGACCGACCAGGACGGCCGCCACCCGGGGGTGCCGCCGCAAGACCGCCTCCAGCCGCCCGGGGGCGCGCAACCCGATCGCGTCCACGTACGGGATGCCCAGCGCCACGGGCGGGTGGTGCATGCCGACCATGGCCGGGGTGTCCGGGTCCTCGGCGAGGACGGCCTCCAGCCAGGCGAGCGTCTCGTCGTCCAGGAAGCCCTCCGGCCGGCCGGGGACGCTGGAGTCGCACAGCGCGACGGTGAGTCCGTCGAGCCGGAGGACCCGGTTGATCGGACCGTCACCGTCCTCGTCGAGCATGACCTTGCGGAACGCCGCGCGGACGTCGTGGTTGCCGGGGCAGACGATCGTCGGATGGCGCGTGGCCAGCAGGTCGCGCGCGATCTCGTACTCCTCGATGAGGCCGTTGTCGGCGATGTCACCGGTCACCACGACGGCGTCCAGGGGGCCGGGCAGGTTCTCCAGATGCCGCATGACCGCCCGGGCCCTGTCGATGCTGCGAGGAGAGCCGTCGATGTGGATGTCGCTCACATGCGCCAGGATCTGCATTGTTCAAGAGTGGCATATCTGGCTTTACCTCCATGTGAACACATGGGGGATCACGCCTCGGTACGGCGGATGCGCGAGGTCGGACGGGGTCAGGGCACCGGCGCCAGGCGCCCGCGCAGGCCCCCTCGGCCAGGCGCCCGTGGGCCGCCGCGGCCTCGGCAAGCGGGAGCGTTCCGGCCACTCGTACCGGAAGGAAGGACAGCGACGCGGACGGTCGCCCAGCGGCGCGACGAGTCCCCTGCGGCCGGGTCACTCCCACCGGAACAGCCGCGCCGCCAGCACCCCGGTGACCAGCACGGTCAGCGCCATCACCACCAGGTGCAGCATCTGGGGCGCGTTCCCCGCCCAGGTGGCGCGAAGCGCGTCGGCGAAGGGCGCCATCGGCAGGAAGTCGCCGATCCGCCGCACCAGCTCGGGCATGACCTCCCGGGGGACCCACATTCCGGCCATGAAGAGCAGCGGGAACATCAGCAGCGAGCCGATGCCCTGCGCGGTCTGAGCCTTGGACGTCACGGCGGCGACCAGCAGCCCCAGGCCGAACATCGAAGCGGTGCCGAGCACGAACACCCCCGCGAAGGCCAGGGGGCTCTTCGGCGGGACCGAGCCCAGCACCAGGAATCCCAGGCCGACGAGCAGGGCGGTGGCCGTGACCGCCACCGCGAGGTTGTTGACGACCTGGGCGACGAGCAGCCGGACCGGGCTGACCGGGGTGGTGGACATCCGGCGCAGTACGCCCTTCTCCCGGTAGCCCACCAGCGTGCCGGGCAGTACGGTCAGCGCCATCGTCACCACCGACAGGATCACCATCATCCCCGGAAGCTGGGTGTCGATGGGCCGTTCCCCGCCCAACTCGGGGGAGGGCTCCTGGAAGCCGGGGATGCTGCCCAGCCCGAGCAGCAGCGTCAGCGGGAGCAGCACGGCGAAGATCGTGCCCGCCGGATCCCGGAGGAAGAGCTTGGCCTCGGTCAGGATCATCTTGTTCATCGAACGCCTCCGGCGTGAAATGCCCCGGCCTCCGGCAGGGGGAGGGGAGTCAGGAAGGGATCTTCTTTCCGGTGAGGGTGAGGAAGGCGTCGTCGAGGGTGGCTCCCTCCACGCGCAGGCCGGCCGGGGTGACACCGGCGGCGGCGAGAGCGGTGGTGACCGCCAGGAGCAGGTCGCCGGTGCCGGTGACCACCAGCTGCTCGCCGCTGCGCCGCACCTCGGCGACCTCGGGCAGGGCCTCGAGAACCGCGTCGGCGACCGGGCGGGACGGCCGGAACCTGACGGTCTGCCGGCCGCCGACCCTGGTGATCAGCCCCGCCGGGCTGTCCACCGCGACGACCCGGCCCGAGTCGATCACCGCGATCCGGTCGCAGAGCCGCTCCGCCTCCTCCATGAAGTGGGTGACCAGCAGGATCGTCACGCCGTCCTGACGGACCTGTTCGATGAGCTCCCAGGTGTCCCTGCGCGCCTGCGGGTCCAGGCCGGTGGTCAGCTCGTCCAGGATCGCCACCTCGGGGTTGCCGACCAGGGCGAGCGCGATGGACAGCCGCTGCTGCTGGCCGCCGGAGAGCTTGCCGTAGGGCGTGTCGCGTTTGTCGGCGAGGCCGAGGCGCTCCATCAGCGCCACCCAGTCCGCGGGCGCCCGGTAGAAGGAGGAGTACAGGTCGAGCGCCTCCCAGACCTTGATCTTCTCCGGGAGCGTCGAGTTCTGCAGCTGGACGCCGAGCCGCTCCTTCAACGCGGTGCCGGTAAGGCCGCCGAGCACGCTGACCGTGCCGGAATCGGGGGTGCGCAGGCCTGCGACGCATTCCACGGTCGTCGTCTTGCCGGCGCCGTTGGGGCCGAGAACGCCGAATATCTCACCTCTCTCGACGGTGAACGAGACGTCGTCCACCGCGAGCCGGTCGCGGTACTGCTTGCGGAGGTTGCCGACCTCGATGACTTCCATGCCCTCGACGCTAGGAACCGCGCCCTCGTCGCGGAATCCGCCTGGGCACCCGGCACGGGTCGGCCTGGGCACCCGGCGGGGGTGGAGTTACCTCCACCCCTGGACGGCGTCCGCCACCATTGGGCGCACCCGGCCGGATCGCCGAGACTGTGGGTCATGAGGACGTACGTGACGGCGGTCGGCAAGGCACTGGCCCTGGGGGCGCTGGGCGTGGCCGACGTCGCCCTCGTGGCACTGGTCCTGGTCACGGTCGTGCCGATGTTCGGGACGGGGATGATCTTCCTGTTCCCTCCGATCGTCTGGCTCATCAGAAGCCGTACACGCCTGGCGAGGAAGCTGGCCGGTACGTGGCTCGGGACCGAGGTGCCGGTGCCCTACCTGCCGCCGCCGCCACCGGCCCGCCCCCAGCCCGACGGCTGGTACCGCCATGAGCGCCAGCTCTACAAGACGCCGCGCTGGCCCGACTGGCACAACCGCTGGAAATGGATGTTCAGCGACCCGGCCACCTGGCGGGACACGCTCTGGCTGTGCCTGAACCCGCTGGCCGCCGGGGTGCTCCTGCTGCCGCTCGCCGCCCCCGTCGGCTTCCTGACGGCCCCCTGGCACCCGATCACGCTCTTCGCGGTCGCCGCCGCCGTCGCGCTGCCCTGGTCGCTCCGCGGGTACGCGTGGTGGACCCGGCTGCTGCTGTCCCCCACGGCCAAGTCCGTGCTGGCCGGGCGAATCCAGCGGCTCGACCGGATCAGGCTGGAGGCGGCCGACTTCCAGGCGGCCGAGCTGCGGCGGATCGAACGCGACCTGCACGACGGCGCGCAGGCGAGGCTCGTCGCGATGGGCATGACCCTCGGCGCGATCGAGGAACTGGTGGACCGGGATCCGGCGGCGGCCAAAGCCCTGCTGAGCAAGGTCAGGGAGGCGTCCTCCGCGGCGCTCACCGAACTGCGCGACCTGGTCAGGGGCATCCACCCGCCGGTCCTGGCCGAGCGCGGCCTCGGTGACGCCGTGCGGGCCCTCGCTCTGGACAGTCCCCTGAAGGCCACGGTCACCGTCGACCTCACAACGCGCCCGGAGTCACCCGTCGAGTCGGCCGCCTATTTCTCGATCAGCGAGCTGTTGACCAACGCCGCCCGTCACGGCGGCGCGAACCACGTGTGGATCGACATCAGCACCCACGACCGGGCGCTGCGCGTGACCGTCACCGACGACGGCTGCGGCGGCGCCGACCCCTCGCGGGGCAGCGGCCTGCGCGGCATCGAGCGGAGACTGGCCGCCTTCGGCGGGGTGCTCGCGATCAGCAGCCCTCCGGGAGGTCCGACCACGGTCACGTTCGACCTGCCGGACGCGCTGCGCGAGGCCGACCTGGTCCGCCCGCCCCTGCCTCGCCGGAAGGCCGTGGTCGTCGCGCTCGGCTGGGGTCTCGGCTGGCTTCCGCTCTTCCCGCAGGGCCTGGTCGTGATGGTCATGAAGATCAACGGCGTCAAGGAGGGCTTCAGCTGGTTCCTCGCGCTCTACCTGCCCGAGCCGTGGCAGTGGCCGCTGATCATCTTCAACATCGCCCTGGGCGTCTGCCTGTACGTCGCGGCCATGGGCATCCCGATCCAGCACTCCTACCGCTGTATGGCGCAGACCGCCTGGGCCCACCTAGAGTTGGGCCGATGAGTCTGCGCGTCGTCATCGCCGAGGACCTGCACCTGCTCAGGGAGGGCCTGGTTCACCTCCTCGAGGCTCACGGCCTGCACGTGGCGTCCGCCGTCGAGTCCGGCCCGGAGCTGCTGAAGGCGCTCGTCGAGCTCCGGCCCGACGTGGCGGTGGTCGACGTCCGGCTCCCGCCCACGTTCACCGACGAGGGGCTCCAGGCCGCGCTGGCGGCGCGCCGGGCCGTCCCCGGCCTGCCGGTGCTCGTCCTGTCCCAGCACGTCGAGCAGCTGTACGCGCGTGAGCTCCTGGCCGACGGCACCGGGGCGGTCGGCTATCTCCTCAAGGACCGCGTCTTCAACGCGGAGCAGTTCGTCGACGCGGTCCGCCGGGTCGCCGCAGGCGGCACCGCGATGGACCCCGAGGTGATCGCCAAGCTCCTGGCGAGCACCGCCCGCCACCAGCCGCTCGCCGCGCTGACCCCGCGTGAGCGCGAGGTCCTGGAGCTGATGGCCGAGGGCCGCTCCAACTCGGCCATCTCCCAGCGCCTGTTCCTCAGCGAGAGCGCGGTCGGCAAGCACACGGCCGGCATCTTCGCCAAGCTCGGCCTCGCCCCCTCCGACGACGACAACCGCCGCGTGCTCGCGGTTCTCGCCTACCTCAACGCCGCCCGCGGGTAGGGGCGCCGCCGGGCTCCCGGCACCGCCCGTGGGTGTGTTTCGCCGGGCTCCCGGCACCGCCCGCGGGTGTGTTTCGCTGGGGTCTGTGTGCCTTCCCCGGGTGTGTTTCGCTGGGTTCCGCGTGTCCTCCGCGGGTGGGTTTCACCGGTCCCGCGTGCCCTCCGCGGGTAGGCTCCGCCGAGTGCGATGCTCTGACGTTCTGTCGGTGCGAGCGGATAACGTGCTGTCGGAGTACGGCTCCCGCAGCGGGGCGGTGCCGTCGGGACGAAGGGATGATCAGGTGAAGTTCCGGGTTAACCGTGATGTCCTGGCCGACGCCGTGGCCTGGGTGGCCCGGGCGTTGCCGAACCGGCCGGCCGTCCCCGTCCTGTCCGGCCTGCTCCTGGAGGCCGACGACGACCTCGTGCTGTCGGTCTTCGACTACGACGTCTCCGCCCGAGCCTCGATCGAGGCCGACGTGGTCGAGCCCGGACGGGTGCTGATCCCGGGCCGGATCCTCGCCGAGATCACCCGGAGCCTGCCCGGCGAGGTCGTCGAGGTGGTCACCAGCGGGGTCGAGGCGGTGCTGACCTGCGGTAGCGCCGAGTTCGGCCTGCTCACCATGCCGGTGGAAGACTTCCCCGCGCTGCCCGAGATGCCGCCCAAGATCGGTGCGATCGGCGGCGGGGTCTTCGCGGCCGCTGTCGGCCAGGTCGCCCCGGCGGCCAGCCGTGACGAGACGCTTCCCATGCTGACCGGCATCCGGGTCGACATCGCCGGCGAGGGCGTGACCATGGCCACCACCGACCGCTACCGCATCGCGGCCAGGGAGTTCACCTGGCGCCCCGAGGGCCCCGACACCACGGCCGCCGCCATGGTGCCCGCGCGGGTGCTCGTCGACGTGGCGAAGTCGCTGCGTGGCGGCGAGGTGTCGGTGTCGCTGGGCGACGGCGTCGCGGGCTTCGAGAGCGTCGGCCGCAGCACCACGGTCCGGCTGCTCGACGAGCAGTTCATCGACTACCGGTCGCGGCTGACCGGTGACTGGTCGATCCGGGCCGACGTGCGGGTGGCCCCGTTCATCGACGCGATCAAGCGCGTCGCACTGGTCGCCGAGCCCAACACCGCGATCCGGCTCTCCTTCAGCCCGGGGCAGGTCCTCATCCAGGCCGGCGGCGGCGACGTCGGCCGCGGCACCGAGATCGTCGACGCCGAGCTGTCCGGCGGTGACATCCAGATCGCCTTCCAGGCGCAGTTCCTGCTCGACGGCCTCAACGGCGTCGAGACCGAGTTCGTCCGGCTCAACATGGAGTCGCCGAGCCGCCCGGCCCTCATCACGGAGGTCCCCGGCGACGCCGACCCCGCCTTCCGCTACCTGGTGATGTCCCTGCGCCTCGGGTAGCCCGTGACCGGCTGTCGCGGCGGCCGGCCAGAGCCCCGCGACCGGCTTCACGACGACCGAAGGCCCCGTTCCCGCCCCCTGTTTTCCAGGGGCGGGAACGGGGCCTTCGGCGAGGCGAGATGAGAGGTCAGACGGAGAGTTCCTGCTCCTCGGTCAGGGCGATCAGGATGTGCTCCATGCACGCGTGGCCGGCGCGCTCGGCAGCGGCGGCGTCACCGGCCGCGATGGCGCGGGCGATGGCGTCGTGCGGGATGTAGGTGCTGTTGAGGGTGGTGTGCAACGAGGTGCCCGCGGCGGTGATACTGGCGCGCAGCGCCATGGAGAAGTCCTCGTAGAGGTCGATCAGCACCCGGTTGTGGGTGGCGTGGACGACCGCCATGTGGAAGGCGAGATCGGCTTCGACGAAGGCGTCGGGCTCGCCACGCCCCCAGGCCTGCTCCCGCTCGGCCAGCGCGGCCTCGATCGAGACGATGTCGCTGTCGCTGCGCCTGGTGGCGGCCAGCCGGGCCGCCTCCACCTCCAGAGCCCGCCGCACCTCCAGGATCTCCAGCTGCTCGGCCGTGCGCAGCCGCCGCAGCATGGCCCCGGAGAGCTCGCTTGTGGCACGGACGTACGTTCCGTCGCCCTGACGGCACTCCAGCAGGCCGGCATGGGTGAGCGCCCGCACCGCCTCGCGCACGGTGTTACGGCCGACCCCGAGCTGCTCGGCGAGCACGGTCTCGGTAGGAATCTTCGCGTGCATCTGCCAGGAGTTCGAAGTGATCTGCTCTTTGAGCTGATCGATCACTTGGTCGACGAGGGATGCTCGCTGCGCCGTACGCAGACTCACCGTCCGCCTCCTCCGGAGAAACCAATCATCCTATGAATCAATGACTGGTAGACCCTAATTATTCCGGAGGCACGAAAACAAATCTGGAACTCCAGAAGGCGGGCCGTCTTTAACGCACGAGAGCGGAATCGACGGTCACGCCCACCATCGCATCGCGCACTCCGGCAGCTTCGAGAGCCCTACGATACGCGTCGGCCTGCTCCTCGCCCGCGCCGACCCCGCCGTAGAGGTCACCGAGTTCGCGCCAGACCTGCGCGGCCTCCCGATCGGGACCGGAGGACTCGCTCCGCACGGCGGCCAACAGTTCCTCGGCGGTGTTCAGCATCTCCAGGACGTCGCCCCGGGCGCGAGCGAGCGCCACCCGGGCGAGGACGAGCTGCGCGGTCGCCGCGATGATGGGCCCCTGGCCGTTCAGCACGGTGAGGGCGGCCTCGGCCTGACCGGCCGCGTTCTCCAGGTCGCCGACGCCGAGCTGGACGTGGGCGAGCACCACGAGGCTCCTGGCGTGTTCCAGAGCGCGTTCGGGGAATGCGGCGAAGACCCCGCTCGCTGCGGTCGCGAGCTCGCGGGCCTCGTCGAGCGGCCCACCGCCCTGCGCGACGGCCAGGCGCGCCCAGTCCATCGCGACGAGGGCGAGGCGGCACGCCACCCGGGCCGGGCGGCCGGTGGCGATCGCGTCGTCGGCGAGGTGGATGGCCAGCGCGGAATCCTCGCCGTCGGCGGCGAGGACGCTGGCCTGCCAGAGCGCATGGATCTCGGCGGTGCGGTTGATCGCGGTGGGGATCCCGTTGACCGCGAGGACGGTGCGGACGTAGGCCGTGCTCGGCGAGCCGGGCTCGCGGGCGGCCCCGGTCTGCATGAGGGTCACGGCGAGGTCGATGGCGATCTCGCCCTGGGTGAGAGCGAGCCGGTCTGTCTGGGTGAGGGCGTAGGCGGCCAGGTCGTGGGCGCGCCGGGTGTCTCCGGCTCGCTGGTAGCACCGGCTCAGAGCCACCGCCAGCGGCAGGTCGGCGAGGCGCTCGGGGTGGGCGACGGCCTCGCGGCGCAGCCGCTCGAACGCCTCCACCGCCGGGCCGATCCTGCCCTGCGCCTCCAGGGCGCGGGCCCGGCCGAACCGCGCCTGCGCGGCCAGCATGGCGTTCTCCTCGCCGGCCACCTTGACGATCTCCCCGAACCGGTCCGCGGCGGCCGAGGGGTCACCGTGGAGTAGCTCCAGTTCCGCGTGACGCAGGCCGAGTTCCGTGTCGATCCGCTGGCGAGGTTCGATTCCGTGTAGCAGGAACTCGGTGGTGCAGCCCAGGCGCTCGGCGAGGAGGCGCGCGACCACGGGGGTCGGCGTACGCTTGCCGGACTCGATGAGCGAGACATAGCTGTCGGAGAGGTCCGGCCCGGCCAACTGGGCCTGAGACATGCGCCTACTCAACCGCAGTCCGCGGACGCGGTCACCGATGGTTCCCTGACTCGGCATCTGATCTCTCAGGGCGGGGGATGGTCAATGTTCTCGCCATGATGGCATGAAGCGGTCCAATTCGGTAACCCCAAGTGAAGAATCCTCACCCTGAAGTGTTAGGAGCCCCTATGCCGTTTACGACATAGGGGGACTAATCATCGTCGCCACCAGGGAAGAGCATCTGGCAGACCTCCAAGTAGAGGGTCTCCGGGTAGGGAATGTAGTTGACCCTCGACAGAGCCTGATCCTGGCCGGCCGACTCCAGGACGAATTCGCCGTATCCCAGCATGCGGCCGAGGAGCGAGCGCTCGAAGCGCATGTCCGTGACCTTGCCGAGGGGCATCATGTCGACCTTACGGGTGATCAGCCCTGTGGTGAGCAGCATGCGCTTGGAAGTGACCACGAAGTAGTCGACCGACCACTCCGCGACCTTCCAGACGAAGCGGATCAGGAGCAGAAGCCAGGCCCACCAGACGACGACGAGCAGGCCGCCGCCGCCCTGGTCGCCGAACCACTTGCTCAGCAGTCCGGCGAGGATCAGGCCGCCGAGGACCTCGGCGACCGCGCGAAGCAGCACGGCCGGGTGACGCCGCACCATGATGACCTGGTGTTCGTGGGGGAGAAGGTAGCGGTTGACCGACGAGGGAGCTGAGTCCCCGTGGGTCACCAGTCTCATGACAGATGTGAAACGAACTGGGCCAGAGAATCGGCCGCTGTGTAAACCGTATCCATAGCACCCCTCACGGCGTTGGCGGCGTCACCTGGTCGGGTGAACAGGAAGAACGCGACGAAACCGATACCGCTGTACGAAAGAACCTTCTTGACCTGCACTTTGGCCTCCTACTACCACTCACCCACTGCACCCGCCGTATACATTACCCAGGCCCATGCCGAGGTAAAGCGCATCGGCTCATTCGGTCTCACGCCCGTCGCGAAGGCCTTTGTAAGGCCTCCCGGGGACGTGCTCCGGCCACCGCGCTTCCCGCCACCTGACGATCCCGTCACCCGCGTTCGCTCGCGACCAGCGCGAGGACCTCGAGGTGCTTGCGGGCGATCCGCTCGACCAGTGCCGGATGGGCGTGGCCGGTGACCTCCAGCGCGCCGTAGTGCGCCGCCTCGATGCAGCGGGTCACCGTGGCCGCCGGGTGGACGTCGGAGAACTCATCCCTGAGCGCGGCACTGAAGTCCGCGTAGGGGTCCGGTTCCGCGTCCGGGATGATTCGCTCGCTCATGGTTCTCCCTGGTGTGCGCCCGCCGTCGTGGCGGATCGGGAACACAGAAGAGATGCTTTCGCAACTCTCTGTACCCACGCAAGCACATTATGTAACTGAGAACCGGCGAGAGAACCCCCTTTTCGGCAAAAAGGAAGGCACGCGCCGCTCGTTGCCCGAGCCGGGGCAGTAGGGTCGGGCGGCGCGTCGGCGCCGGAGGGGTCAGGCGGCGCGCGCCGGGGGCAGGGAGCGGCGGCCCGGTCAGACGACGCCGTAGAGACGGTCTCCCGCGTCGCCCAGGCCGGGGACGATGTAGCCGTGCTCGTTCAGACGCTCGTCGAGGGCCGCCGTCACCAGCCGGATCGGCCTGCCGCTGCCGACGAAGACCTTGTCCATGTACGCGATTCCCTCGGGAGCAGCCAGCAGGCACAGCGCGGTCACGTCGTCGGCCCCCCGGTCGAAGAGGAACTGGATCGCCGCGGCCAACGTGCCGCCGGTGGCGAGCATCGGGTCGACCACGTAGACCTGGCGGCCCGACAGGTCCTCCGGCAGGCGGGTGGCGTACGTCTCGGCCTGCAGGGTCGACTCGTTGCGGACCATCCCGAGGAAGCCGACCTCGGCCGTCGGCAGCAGCCGGGTCATTCCGTCCAGCATGCCCAGGCCGGCCCGCAGGATCGGGACCACCAGCGGGTACGGCTGCGCCAGCCGCACGCCCCTGGCCGGGGCGACGGGGGTCTCGACCGTCAGCTCGGTGACGCGGACCTGCCGGGTGGCCTCGTAGGCGAGCAGGGTCACCAGTTCGTCGGCGAGCCGCCGGAAGGTGGGCGAGTCCGTGTTCACGTCCCGCAGGACGGTCAGCTTGTGCGCCACCAGCGGGTGGTCGACGACCAGGGTCTCCATAACGGTCAAAGGTATCCGGTACGGCCGTCGGGGGAACACCGGGCGGCACCTGCTCGACATTGCCCGCTCACTGGGATTTGATCACAATTTGGTCGGAGGGGCCCACGTGGGCGCCTCGCTTCTGAAAGCATTGACCTCCGTAGAGAAAGCATTCGGTGGGGATGGCCATGTCAGACGAAGACTCGCTGGACTTTGCCATCGTGATCTACCGCGAGGACGACCGCTGGGAAGCGGAGATGCTCCCCGTGGCGCTCACATCCGATCTCGAGGGCCTCATCCAGGCCCTCCGCCAGCAGCCGAGCATCAACGGCACGATTGGCCTGGTCGCCGTTGGGGATGAGTTCTTCGTGGCGCTACGCGTGTTCGGTGAGAGGGTCGAGGTGTTCCTCTCCGACATCGCCGCGTCCTGGGACTTCCCGCTCGCCCGGCAGGCGCTGGAATACCTGGACGTGCCGATCCCCGACGAGGACGAGCTGGAGGCGATCCTCCAGGACGAGGAGACGGCGCTCCCCGCAGGGGACCTGTCGATCTTCGCCGACCTCGGGCTCGACGAGATGGAACTCGGCATCCTCTCCGGTGACATCGACCTCCTGCCCGAGGACGTGCTGTCCAGCATCGCGGCACGGCTGGGGTTCTCCGAGCCGTTCGAACGCGCCATCGACTCCGTGTTCGGCTGACCTCGGGAGATCGGCCATGCCCTCCAGATCATCAGGAAACAGTGTGTTCTCCGCCGCCTTCGTCCGCACCGCGGACGGTTGGAACGGTGCGGAGGTCGACCTCAGCGAGGCGGAGATCGTCGACGACCTCGGCGACGCCGTCCAGGAGCACCTCGGCCTCAGCGGCGACGAGCTCGCCCTGCTGTGCGTGGAGGTGGAGGACGAATGGTTCGCGATCGTCCGCTACCAGGGAGACCAGGAGCCGCGCGCGTTTCTGTCCGACGCCCAGGCGGGCGCGTCCGACGCGCTGGGCGAGCTCTTCACCGAGCTCGCCGGGGTCGCGGTCGACAAGGACACCCCCGATCTCGGCGTACGGCCGGCGGGTGACTTCGAGCTGCTGAGCGACCTCGGGCTGAGTCCAGAGGAACTCGTCGAGCTCAGCATGGAAGAGGGCGCGCTCCCGGGGGACACGCTCTCAGTGATCGCCGAGCGGCTGGCCTTCGCGGACGAGCTCGACCGGTTGCGGTGACGGACTACGTCCGGGAGATGCGGCTCGCCCTGGAGCAGGCCGCGTGCGCGGGCGCGCGCGGCGAGGTGCCGGTCGGCGCGGTCGTGCTCGGCCCGGACGGATCGGTGCTGGGCCGGGCCGGAAACGACCGGGAGGCCTCGGTCGATCCCACCGCGCACGCCGAGATCCTCGCCCTGCGGGAGGCGGCGCGGGCACGCGGTGAGTGGCGGCTGACCGGCTGTACCCTGGTGGTCACGCTGGAACCCTGCACGATGTGCGCCGGGGCCGCCGTGCTGGCCAGGGTCGACCGCGTCGTCTACGGCGCGCGGGACGCCAAGGGGGGTGCCGTGGGCTCCCTCTGGGACGTCGTCAGGGACCGCCGGATCAACCATCGCCCCGAGGTTCTCATGGGGGTGCTCGCCGACGAGTGCGCGGCGGTTCTCACCGACTTCTTCGCCGCTCGCCGGATGCGCGAGCAATAGCGGTTATCCGGTAAGCTGCTCCGCGGTGGAGTCGCCTAGTGGCCGAGGGCGCACGCCTCGAAAGCGTGTGATGGGGCAACCTATCCGTGGGTTCAAATCCCACCTCCACCGCCACAGCAGAAGGGCTCCCGCGCTCGCGGGAGCCCTTCTCGCGTTTCCCGCCGGATCCTCCGCCCGGCCTGCTCCCGACTCGCTGTGCCCCGGCGCCCCGGGAGCCTCTCCCGCTCCCGGTCCGTGCGAAGGCGCTCGGTTCCCGGCCCGTGCGAAGGTGCTCCGCTCCTGGTACGTGGGAAGGCGCTCGGCTCCTGGTCTTGGCTCGGGTGAAGGTGCTCGGTTCCCGGTCCGTGCGAAGGTGCTCTCGGCCTCCGTGCCCGGTCCGCCGAGAGCGCTCAGCTTCCCGGCGGCAGGTCCAGCACCCGGGCGTGCAGGACGGAACGCTGGTGCAGGGCCGAGCGCAGTGCCCGGTGCAGGCCGTCTTCCAGGTAGAGCTCGCCGCGCCACTGGACCACGTGCGGGAACAGGTCACCGTAGAACGTGGAATCCTTGGCGAGCAGGGAGTGCAGGTCGAGCACCGCTTTCGTGGTGATCAGCGAGTCGAGCCGGACCTGTCTCGGAGGTATCTGTGCCCACTCGCGATGCGAGAGGCCGTGCTCGGGGTAGGGCCGCCCATCACCGATCGACTTGAAGATCACAGTACGTAGTTTAGAAGAGGATTCGACCCTTCGCCTGACCGCCCTCCGTTATCCCAGATCGGAGCCCCTGTCAGAGGGAGCCCGAGAACGTGTCGCACTGGTTGGGGTCGCCGCTCTCATAACCTGTGGTGAACCACTTCACCCGCTGTGCCGACGTGCCATGGGTGAAGCCCTCGGGATCCACCCGGCCCTGGGTGCGCTCCTGGATCCGGTCGTCGCCCACCGCGGCCGCGGCGCTCAGCGCCTCCTCGATCTCCGTCCTGGTGAACGGCTTCTCGAACAGGCCGGTCTCGTAGGCGTTCTTCGCCCACGCTCCCGCGTAGCAGTCGGCCTGTAGCTCCAACCGGACCGACCCGCTCTCCGGACCCTGCCGGTCGCCCTCGGCCCTGGCACTGGTGCCGAGCAGATTCTGCACGTGGTGGCCGTACTCATGCCCGATGACGTACGCCTGGGCGAACGGCCCGCCCTTGGCCCCGAACCTGCTCTCCAGCTCCTTGAAGAAGCTCAGGTCCAGATAGACCTTGCGGTCGGCCGGGCAGTAGAACGGGCCGACGGAGGAGTCGGCCGCCCCGCAGGCGGTGCTCACCTGCTGCTGGAACAGGACCGTCTGGGCCGGTTCGTAGCGTTGCACGATCTTCGGCCAGTAGTCCTGGATGCTGTTGACCACGCCGACCACGCGGCATTCCTCGTTCTGGTCGGCGTCCTGCCCCGTCCGGCACTGCGCGGACAGATCGGATGTCGGGCCCACCGGCGCGGGGTCGCCGCCGGCGAGGTTTCCGGGGTTGATCCCGAATATCAGCGCCACGATGAGCGCGATGATCCCGGCGGCGCCGCCACCGACCGCGAGGCCGCCGCCCGGGATCCTTCCCCGGCCGCGACTCTCGACCTGCGAGCTGTCCAGCCGGGCATCGTCCCTGAAATCCATCGTCGACGTCCCTTCGATCCGTTCGGGGTGCCCCTTCCCCGAGAAGGGCCCGGCATGCCCGGCGTTCTTCCGCGCTCCTGGCCGCCGGGCGTCGCCGTGGTGGCGGTCAGCCGCCGGTTCGGGGCGGACGGCCACCCGGGCTGAGGTTTCGGGACCCCGCCGCGCCGGCCCGGCCGCAAGTCATGACCAAGTGAGCGTGCTCAGGTTCCGCCTCGCGAATCCCCGCATGGTGTCCTCCATGTCCTGGGCCGTTTTCGTCATCGGTGTGCTCTCCGTCCTCCTTCGTTTCGGCGTGACCCGGAGGGAGCGGATCGGGGAGGTCGCCATCTGCGATCACGTCGGCTTCGTCGGGATCGGGCTGGGCGGTCTGGCGGTGCTGCTCGCCCCGGGAGCCGGCCGGGACGTCGTCACCGGCCTCATCGCCTACAGGCCCCGGGAGGGCAAGGGCACCGCCCTGGCCGTGGTGGCCGTCGGGCTTGCGCTCGGCGTGGTCGGTCTGCTCAAGGGCCTCGGCCTCATCATGAGCCCCTGCGGCTGAGGCTCCCCGGCCTCCGGGCCGCCGTGTCACTCTGCCGGGTCTCTCTCGGCCGGAGCGAATACGGCGACGAGAACGCGAAAGGGGCCGGTTTGGATGGGACCGGCCCCTCTGCGTTTACTGCCTCAACCAGGCGCGGAGGATAGGAGATTCGAACTCCTGAGGGGTTGCCCCCAACACGCTTTCCAAGCGTGCGCCCTAGGCCAACTAGGCGAATCCTCCGTCGAGAAGCTTACCGAACTTTCAGGAGTGCCCGGACCATTAATTCGCGACCCACACCACTCGGATGTGCGGCTAGACTGTGGGCGGACCCCTCGCGCGGCGTCATCCTGTGAACCTCCCCAGGGCCGGAAGGCAGCAAGGATAAGCAGGCTCTGGCGGGTGTGCGAGGGGTCTCTTCGTTTCAGGACCCCTCGCAGGTGGGATCGTCGCATGAGTCTTGCGCTGTACCGCAAGTACCGGCCCGGGACCTTCGCCGAGGTCAAGGGGCAGGAGCACGTCACCGAGCCGCTGCGCCAGGCGCTCCGCAGCGGACGGATCAACCACGCGTACCTCTTCAGCGGGCCCCGGGGGTGCGGCAAGACGTCCAGCGCCCGGATCCTCGCCCGCTCGCTGAACTGTGAGAAGGGCCCCACCCCCGACCCGTGCGGGGAGTGCGAGTCCTGTGTGGCGCTGGCGCCCACCGGCCCCGGTCACCTCGACGTCATCGAGATCGACGCGGCCTCGCACGGCGGTGTGGACGACGCCCGCGACCTGAGGGAACGGGCCTTCTTCGCGCCCGTGTCGTCGCGCTTCAAGATCTACATCATCGACGAGGCGCACATGGTGACCCGCGAGGGTTTCAACGCGCTGCTCAAGCTCGTCGAGGAGCCGCCGCCCCACCTGAAGTTCGTCTTCGCGACCACCGAGCCCGAGAAGGTCATCGGGACGATCAAGTCCCGGACCCATCACTACCCCTTCCGGCTGATCCCGCCCGCCGCGCTGCGCACGCTCATGGAGGAGATCCTCACCTCCGAGAACGTCCCGTTCGAGCCCGCCGCGCTTCCCCTGGTGGTCCGGGCGGGCGCGGGCTCGGCCCGCGACTCGCTCTCGATCCTCGACCAGCTGTTCGCCGGGTCGGACGAGGCGGGGATCACGTACGCCCGCGCGGTCTCCCTGCTCGGCTACACCGACGGCGACCTGATCGACGAGATGGTCACCGCCTTCGCCGGCCGTGACGGCGCGCGGGTGTTCCAGGCGGTGAACCGGGTCATCGAGGGCGGCCACGACCCCCGCCGGTTCGCCATGGACCTGCTGGAGCGCTTCCGAGACCTGGTGATCCTGGCCAACGTGCCGGAGGCGGCCACCAGCGGGTTGCTCGACCGGCCGGGCGACGAACTGGAGCGGCTGCAGGCCCAGGCCGCCTCGATGGGCCCGGCCGAGCTGACCCGCGCCGCCGAGATCTTCAACGCGGGCCTCACCGAGATGCGCGGCGCGGCCTCGCCCCGGCTGCTGCTGGAGCTGATGTGCGCCAGGACGCTGCTTCCCGGTGCGGCGCAGGGCGAGGCGGCGCTGCTCGCCCGCCTGGAGCGGCTGGAGAAGGGCGGTCTCGCGGCGGCCCCCGCGGTCCCCGTGGGCTACGCCGTCCCGGCCCCCAGCGCCCCTGTCCCCGTCCCCGCGCAGAGCGCGCCGGCCGCCGCTGCGGCGTCCCCCGCACCGGTGGTCCACGCGGCGCCGCCGCCTCCGGCGGAGCCCGCGGCGCCGCCCGTGGCCGGCGAGGTCTCCGCCGATCGGCCCGCCGCGCGGGACGACGACTGGCCGACCCCGGTCAGGCCCGGAGCCCCGGCCGCGCAGCCGCAGCCGCAGGCAACGGCAGGCCCTGCTTCGCCCCCGCCCGCGGCGGGCGCCGCGCCGGCCCCCGGGTCGGCGATCGCGTTCGTGCAGCAGGCCTGGCCCCAGGTGCTCGTCGCGCTGAAGCAGCGCAGCATCGTCGTGTGGGCCAACGTCAACACCAACGCCCAGGTGGTCGGGGTCGAGGGCAACATCGTGACCCTGGGGTTCGGCCAGGTCGGCGCGATGAAGAACTTCACCGGCGGCGGCAAGGACGTGGTGGTGGCGGCGGTGCTCCAGGACGTCCTGGGCGGCACCTGGAAGGTCGAGGCCGTCGTCGGCAGCGGGCCCGCCCCGTCGGGCGGCGGTCGCACCCCGGCCCGGCCCGGCCCGTCCCCCCAGCACCCCGCGCCGCAGCGCCAGAGCCCGCCACCGCAGCAGGCGGCGCCGCAGCACCAGAGTCCGCCACCGCAGCAGGCGGCGCCGCAGGGGCCGGCCGCGCCCTCGCCGTCCCCGGCGCGGCCGGTCCCGCCGGCCACGGACGAGTCCTGGCCGGACGCCCCGCTGCCGGACGACCCCGGATCGCCTCCTTCGCCGAACCCGGGCCTGGCCGCCGCCCGCTCGGCCGCCAAGGCCGCGGCCCAGGCGGGCCCCAGGGCGACCGCCAAGACCGGCGTCAAGCCCGCCTGGCCCGACGCGGTGCCCGGCCGCGGTCCCGTCCCCGAGGCGGACGAGGTCGACCCGCTGAACGACGCGGACGCCGACGTCGACGCGCTCACCGGCATGGCTCTCATCCAGCGCGAGCTCGGCGGCCAGATCATCGGCGAGATCGACCACACCTGACCGCAGGGCCGCCCGCGGGCGATCCCGGTGACGGTCGGTCTACGCCTGGCTGATCCCGGCGAGGCGGATGCGGGCGGCCACGGCCCGGTGGTCGTGGCGGGGCAGGGTGGCGACGAGGCGTTCGAGGATCTGGATGTCGTTCTTGCCGTGCTCGGTCTCGGCGTAGGACCACAGGTCGTCCGGGCTGCCCCGGAGCAGGAGCCGGGCCCGGACCTGGCCCTCCAGTTCCTCCCGCTCGCGGCGCAGCGCGGGCGCCTCGGAGCGGGGCAGCAGGGGGCCGCCGTAGGCACGGGCGACAGGCTCGGCGTCATCGGCGGCGAGCAGGCGCTTGAGCTCCAGGAAGTCGGCCTTCACCGTGCAGGCCAGGCGGTACGGCTTGGCGGCGATGGTGGGGCCCAGCTGGGTGCGGAGGCGGTGGATCTCGGCGCGGATGGTCACCGGGTTGCCGGCGTCGCCGTACAGGTGGAAGGAGAGCTGGTCGGCGGTCATCCCCTGGGGGGTGAGCGCCAGCAGCGCGAGGATCTCGGCGTGGCGCAGGGAAAGCGTCAGGCGGACCCCGTCGAGGTGGGCCGAGGGGTGCTCGGCGCCGAGGAAGGACAGCGAGAGGACGGGCGCGGGCTCCGGCGCGGGGAGAGGGCCGTGCTCCGGCCGGGAGAGGCGGAGCAGGAAGCCGTCGCCGAGCGCGTCCAGGAAGGCGGTGCGCCCGTCGGGCAGGAGCACCCGGTCGCCCGTTTCCGGCAGGCGGACGCGGTGACCCCACTGCCGTACGTCGCCGGCGATGACCCGTCCGGTGGGGGTGACCAGCGCCCCCGGCTCCCCGCGCAGCGCTCTCAGCTGCCTCTCGTGGCGGTTCCTGAGCCGCTCGTCGCGTTCGAGCATGCGCAGGGTGAGGTGGCCCTCGGCCAGCCGGGCGGTGGTCTTGACGAGGGCGACGGTCGCCGGGTGCAGGGCCCGTGCGGTGCCGCTGACGTCGACGCAGCCCAGCAGGTCGCCGCTGTCGGGATCGATGATCGGCGCCGCGGAGCAGGACCAGACGTGGAGCACCCTGACCAGGTGCTCGGCGGAGAAGACGTGCACGGGGCGGCGGGTCGCGAGCGCGGTGCCCATGCCGTTGGTCCCGATGGCCTCCTCGCTCCACAGGAAGCCGTCGGCCAGGCCCACCCGGTCGGCCCGCTCCATCACCCGGTGGCTGCCGTCGCGCCAGAGCACCCTGCCCTGCGCGTCGGTGACCATCAGGATCTGGTCGCTCTGGGCGGCGGCCTCCAGAAGCGTGCCGGTGATGAGCGGCAGCAGCGCGCTCATCGGGTGGGCCGCGCGGGTCTCGCGGATCTCGTCCCATCCGGAGACGGGCGGGGCCGATCCGGCCTCGGGGTCGACCCCGGCGTCCAGCGAGCGCCGCCAGGAGGCGGAGATGAGGCTCCTCAGGATCTCGCTCCTCGGGCGTTCCCCGTTGACCGCGGCCTCGTGCAGGCGGCGCAGCCGCACCGAGTACGCCTCCAGATCGGGGACCTGGAGGGTGCTCAGGTGACTGTTGCGCACATACCCCCCTGAAAACGAGCCGATGGCCGAAGCATCGTGCTCGGGGCACCCGGCTCGCAACCCGTTCGACCAAAGAGGGTGTGCGAAGGGTGAGTGAACGATCGCAACGTGTGTGCAACGTGCGCTCGGTTACTTTCTGCTCACACGCCGCCGTGTGCGGCCGCTCCGGTGCGTGTGATGTCGGGTCCCGGACGTCTGGAGGGGGGCCGGGACCCGACGAGGTTTAATCCCCGTCCCCGGGGAACACGTGCCCGGTCCAGTACAACACCCGGCCCGGACCCCGTAGGCTCGTGACGACTGATGTCGCGGACGAGGAGCACACGACGGTGAACCCAGGGGATGTCAACCTGCAGCAGCTGCTGGAGCAGGCACAGCTCATGCAGCAGCAGCTTGTCAGCGCCCAGCAGGAGCTGAACGACGCGGAGGTCCAGGGGTCGGCCGGTGGCGGCCTCGTGGTGGCCACGGTCAACGGCGGAGGCGAGCTGCTCGAACTCAAGATCAGTCCCGAGGCCGTCGACCCCGGTGACCCCCAGGAGACGGCCGACACCATCGCGGATCTGGTCATCGCCGCCATCCGCGACGCCGTGCGCGCCGCCTCCGACCTCCAGCAGGAGAAACTCGGGCCGCTCGCCCAGGGGCTGGGCGGCGGGGGCGGCCTCGGTCAGCTGCCCGGGTTCTAGGCCATGTACGAAGGGGTCGTCCAGAACCTGATCGACGAGCTGGGGATGCTCCCGGGCGTCGGTCCGAAGAGCGCCCAGCGCATCGCGTTCCATCTGCTGGCCGCGGAGCCGGGTGACGTGAAGCGGCTGGCGCACGCTCTTCTGGAGGTCAAGGAGAAGGTTCGCTTCTGCCGGGTCTGCGGCAACGTGGCCGCCGAGGAGGAGTGCCGGATCTGCCGTGACACCCGGCGCGATCCCCACGTGATCTGCGTCGTCGAGGAGTCCAAGGACGTCGTCGCGATCGAGAAGACCCGGGAGTTCCGCGGCCGTTACCACGTGCTCGGTGGGGCGATCAGCCCGATCGACGGCGTCGGCCCCGACGACCTGCGCATCCGCGAGCTCATGACCCGCCTGGCGGACGGCCAGGTGACCGAGTTGATCCTCGCCACCGACCCCAATCTGGAGGGGGAGGCGACGGCGACCTATCTCGCCCGTCTGGTGAAGCCGATGGGTCTGAAAGTCACACGACTGGCCAGCGGTCTGCCGGTAGGCGGTGACCTCGAATACGCGGACGAGGTCACCCTGGGCCGCGCGTTCGAAGGAAGGAGGCTCCTCGATGTCTGACGACGCGTGGGACGCCCTCGCGGAACGGGTAGCGGAGCACGCCGAGAACTACATCGACGGCCTGACCCGCCTGGCGGGCGGCGAGGGCGGCGACGCCATCCTGCCGCTGCTGCTGGTGGAGGTCGCGCAGGTCAGCTCGGCCGGTGCGCAGCTGGGCGCCAGTCAGGACGTGATCCTGTCCGGCAACTGGGAGCCGCACCTGGGCGAGGACCCCGACGTCGACATCGTCCGCACGGCTCTCGCCGAGCGGCTGGGGCCGGTCGACGACTATGCCGAGGTCTTCGACCCGTACAAGGACACCGGCGTCACGCCCTACCGGCTCTCGGACGACCTGACGGCCGTGGCCGCCGACCTGCTGCACGGTCTGCGGCACTACAAGGCGGGCCGCCCGCTGGAGGCGCTGTGGTGGTGGCAGTACTCGTACTTCAACACCTGGGGCAACCATGCCGGGGCGGCGATGCGGGCGCTTCAGGCGCTTGTCGCCCATACGCGTCTGGACGTGGCCGAGGAGCGCACAACCGTGTGATTGTCCACATGCTGGGCTAAAGCACAAGAGCCCAGCTAGGGCGCCAGTAGACTGAGAGCTCCACAGCCCTAGATTGCTTCGGAGACATCTCGTGGCGCTCGTTGTTCAGAAGTATGGTGGTTCGTCCGTCGCCGACGCGTCCTGCATCAAGCGGGTCGCGCAGCGGATCGTCGCGACGAAAAAAGCCGGCAACGACGTCGTGGTGATCGTCTCGGCGATGGGCGACACCACCGACGAGCTGCTGGACCTGGCCAAGCAGGTCTCGCCGCTCCCGCCGGGCCGCGAGCTCGACATGCTGCTCACCTCGGGTGAGCGCATCTCGATGGCGCTGCTGGCGATGGCGATCGCCAACCTGGGGCAGGAGGCGCGCTCGTTCACCGGTTCCCAGGCCGGCGTGATCACCGACTCCTCGCACGGCCGTGCCCGCATCATCGACGTGACGCCCGGCCGGATCCGCGAGGCCATCGACGGCGGTCAGATCGCGATCGTGGCCGGTTTCCAGGGCGTCTCCCAGGACACCAAGGACATCACCACGCTCGGCCGGGGTGGTTCCGACACGACGGCCGTGGCGCTCGCCGCCGCGCTGAACGCCGACGTGTGCGAGATCTACACCGACGTGGACGGCGTCTTCACCGCCGACCCCCGCATCGTCCCGGCCGCCCGCAAGATCCCCAGGATCTCGTACGACGAGATGATGGAGATGGCGGCGTGCGGTGCGAAGATCCTGCACCTGCGGTGCGTCGAGTACGCTCGCCGTTTCGACCTGCCGATCCACGTCAGAAGCTCGTTCAGTACCAAGGAAGGCACGTGGGTCACCTCCGACCCCGACAGTGAAGGAACAGAGATGGAGCAGCCGATCATCTCCGGCGTCGCGCACGACCGGAGCGAGGCCAAGATCACCGTTGTCGGGGTCCCCGACAAGGTCGGCGAGGCTGCGACGATCTTCAAAACGCTGGCCGACGCCGAGATCAACATCGACATGATCGTGCAGAACGTGTCGGCGGCGGCGACCGGCCGGACGGACATCTCCTTCACGCTGCCCACGAGCGACGGCTCCACGGCACTCAGCGCGCTGAAGAAGATCCAGGAGCGCATCGGCTTCGAGTCGCTGCTCTTCGACGACCAGATCGGCAAGGTCTCGCTGATCGGCGCCGGCATGCGCTCGCACCCCGGCGTCACCGCGACGTTCTTCGCCGCCCTCGCCGACGCGGGGGTGAACATCGAGATGATCTCCACCTCGGAGATCCGCATCTCGGTGATCGTCGGGCAGGACGAGGTGGACACGGCGGTCAGCGCCGCCCACCGCGCGTTCGACCTCGACGCCGACCAGGTTGAAGCTGTGATCTACGGAGGTACCGGGCGATGAGCCGCAAGCCCACCCTTGCCCTGATCGGCGCGACCGGTGCCGTCGGCACCGTCATGCGCGACATCATCTCCACCCGCGAGAACGTCTACGGCGAGATCAAGCTCGTCGCCTCCGCCCGTTCCGCGGGCAAGGTGCTGCAGGTCCGCGGCGAGGACGTGGTCGTCCAGGAGCTGACCCCCGAGGTCTTCGACGGCGTCGACATCGCGATCTTCGACGTGCCGGACGAGGTCTCCGCGACCTGGGTGCCGATCGCCGCCGAGCGCGGCGCGGTCGTCATCGACAAGTCGGGCACCTTCCGGATGAACCCCGAGGTCCCGCTGGTCGTCCCGGAGGTCAACCCCGAGGCCGCCCGCAACCGGCCGCTGGGCATCATCTCGACGCCCAACTGCACCACCCTGTCGATGATGGCCGCGATGGGCGCGCTCCATGAGGAGTACGGCCTGCGCGAGCTGGTGGTCGCCTCCTACCAGGCGGTCTCCGGCGCGGGCGTGGCCGGTTCGGCCCGCCTGTACGACGAGATCGAGGCCCTGGCCGGCGACCGGACGATCGGGCAGACCGCCGGCGACGTGCGCAAGGCCCTGCAGAACAAGCTCGGTGACGGGGAGTCGCCCTTCCCGGCGCCGGTGGCGTTCAACGTCGTGCCGTGGGCGGGCTCGCTCAAGGACGGCGGCTGGGCATCGGAGGAGATCAAGCTCCGCAACGAGTCGCGGAAGATCCTCGGGATCGACGACCTGAAGGTCTCCGCGACCTGCGTCCGGGTTCCGGTGATCACCACCCACTCGCTGGCCGTGCACGCCACCTTCGAGCGTGAGATCACCGTCGCCGACGCCCACCGGATCCTGGAGGCCGCCCCGACCGTGGTCGTCATGGACGACCCGGCCAACGGCGTCTTCCCGACTCCGGCCGACGTCGTGGGCACCGACCCGACCTACGTGGGCCGGATCCGTCAGGCGCTCGACTTCCCGAACACCCTCGACCTGTTCGTGTGCGGCGACAACCTCCGCAAGGGCGCGGCCCTGAACGCGGCGGAGATCGCCGAGCTGGTCGCGGCCGAGTTCGCGTAGCCACCCGCATTCACCCGGCCCGTACGGCGGTCTCTCGCGCCGCCGTACGGGCTTTCGCGGTCCGGGGGGCTTCCCCGGGCGGTGGCGGCCGGGGAGGGGCGTGCCTCAGCGGAAGAGGATGTCCCAGTGGTCCGGCTCGCGGGCGTAGACGGTCCCGGAAGCGGCCCCCGAGGAGCCGTAGAGACGGGCTCCGTCGCCGCGTACGCCCTGCAGCGAGTTGTGCCGCCTGATGTAGCGGTTGATGCACCGGTTGGGCTTGATGTCGAGCTTGTAGCCCGCGTAGTGGCTGTAGGGCCCCGGAGCGTGTCCCACCTCGGTCCCGCCGGTGACGACGATCGGGCAGTCGCTCCGGCGCCTCAGTGCGATGACGCTGGTGACGGTGGCGTTCCGCACGGCCTGCAGCGAGGTGCAGGTCCGCACGTGGCGGTTGACGCAGCCGCCGGACGAGGTCCAGCGCAGCCCCGCCCTGCGCAGCCGTTCCGCCGCCTGCGAGTGCTGGAGCCTCACGGGCATGCCGCTCTTGGCCCGCCGGGCCTTGTGGGGCGCGGCCTCGATCGGCGCCGCGGGCCGGTGCCGCTCCCCGGCCGCGCCGCCGCTCCCCGGCGCGCTCCGCCGCGGTGGCAGGGCCCGTACGGCTCCCCGGGCCTGTACGGTCCCGTGGATGTTCATGGCCTCATGGGTGTGCCGGGTATGCCCGGCCGGTGCGGCCTGCCGGATCTGGGCGGACTCCCGCGCCGGTGCGGCCTGCTGGGTGAGTGCGGTTCCCTGGGCGGGGGCGGCCTGCTGGGTCTGCGTGGCGTCCTGCCGGGCCTGTGCGCCCGTCTCCCGCGCCTGCGCCGCGGTCTCCCGGACCGGGGCGGCCTGTCCGGCGGCTGCGGTCTCCTGGGACGGGGTGGCCTGATCGACGGCTTCGATGTCGTGGGGGTGCGCGGGCTGCCGGGTGAGCGCGGCGGCTTGAGTCTGCGCGGCGGTTCGAGTCTGCGCGGTGCTGTGCGCTTGTGCGGTGCTGTGGGCTTGTGCGGTTCCCAGGGCCGGATCGGCCTCCTGGGCGTCCCGGGGGCCCCGGGTTCGCGGGATTCCCCGGTCGGGCGGGGCATGTCGGGCCAGTGCGGCTTCCCGGGCCGGTAAGGCTTCGTGGGCCGGGGAGACGGCCACGTGGTGATAGAGCTGCCGGACGTAGCGCCGGGCGGCGTCCAGGACGGTGACGTCGTAGGCCCGGACGGGCGCGGAGCGCCAGGCCCGTGCCGGGCTCGGCGCCGTCGGGCGGCTCGCCGTCTCGGCGGCCTGTGCCGTACGTCGGTCTCCGGCGGATGCGACGGCCGTGGTGCCGTGCGGGGCCGATGCGATGAAAGATATCTGCAGAGCGAGCAGTGCTCCGGCCGTGAACCGGGCAGCCCGCCGTCTACAGGGACGTGTCCCCATTCATGTATCCCTTGTCGCGGGAGCCCTTCCGCCAGATGGATCAATCCCACCCCGGAACCCGGATGATCCCTCCCTAAGCGGGGATTTTGCCCGGTAGTGGTGATCATCGTGCGGCTCGATGACCTAACGGGGCCGGGCGCCGTACAGTGACCAACGTGGCCGAGGCGACCCCGAGAACCCGTGGATCAGACAGAACCCGTGAGGTCATCGCGGAGACCGCCCTGCGGCTGTTCCGCGAGCGGGGGTACGAGGCGACCACGATGCGCGCCATCGCGGCCGAGGCCGGGGTGTCCGTGGGCAACGCCTACTACTACTTCGCCTCCAAGGAGGTCCTCGTCCAGGCGTACTACGACAGGGCCCAGAGCGAGCATGAGGCCGCCTGCGAGAGGCTGCTGGCCACCGAGCATCGTTTCGCGGCGCGGCTGGGCGGGGTGCTGCGGGAGTGGGTGCGCGTCTCCGAGCCGTACCACGGGTTCGCGGTGAAGTTCTTCAAGCACGCGGCCGAGCCGAGCAACCCGCTCAACCCGTTCAGCGCCGAGTCGTCGTCCGCGCGGGACGCGTCGATCGATCTCTACCGGCGGGTGGTGGAGGGGTCCGCCGACCGCATCGACGCCGAGCTCAAAGCCGAGCTGCCCGAACTGCTGTGGCTGATGTCGATGGGCGTGGTCCTGTTCTGGGTGCACGACACCTCGGAGGGCTGCCGGCGGACCTACCGGCTCATCGAGCTAACCGTGCCGCTGGTCGACCGGCTGGTCGGGCTCTCCCACCTGCCGGGGCTGCGCGGCGTCGCCCGTGACTTCATCGCGGGGATCCACGAACTTCGTGAATGAATCCATGGCGAACACCGGGAATCAGCGTGTCGAACTGATTACTGTAAGTAGTTGATTCGATGACGGATTCAAGGGAGTCCCATGGGTTGGGTAACCGTGCTGGTGGTGCTGTCCGTCGCGATCCTGTTGATCGCGTTCCGGGTGCTCAGGAGGAAGGGGCGCGAGGACGAGGAGCACGGCTCGTCCTCCGTCGATTTCTCCGTCAACCTGGCCCTCGCCGTCTACCTGCTCGTCCTCGCCTACGCCGCGGTGCTGTGCCGGGACGGGCTCTCGGTCGCGGAGACCGACGTCCAGGCGGAGGCGGAGAGCCTCACCGAGATGTACTGGGCGGTGGCGCCCATCCCCGAGGCCGCCTCGGTCCGCACGCAGATCCGGCAGTACACCGCGCAGAGCGTCAACCTCGACTGGCCACTGATGGCCAGGAGCAACATGTCCCCGATCCCGGCCGACACCCTCGAAGACATGCGGGCCTCGGTGATCCGGCTCCGTCCGGCCGACGAACAGGGTAAGAACCTCCAGCAGGACGCCCTCACCCGGGTCGCCGAAATCTCCCACGCACGCGCCGTCCGCGCCGATGACGCGCGCGCCGGACTGGAGAGCATCTTCGTTATCTCGATGATCATATCGGGTCTGGTGGTGATCGTGCTGCCCTGGACGCTCGGCGTCCGGCCCACCCGCTCGTCGATCATCGCCGACATGGTCCGGGTGAGCGTGGTCGTAATCGGGGTGTGCTTCATCATGCTGATCAGTCACCCCTTCAACGGGATCGGCGCGATCCCGCCGGACGCGCTCAAGACCGCGCAGCACCAGTACGACCAGATCGACGCCCAGTTCCCCGCGCAGCCGTAGCGGGGGTTCTCCCGTCGCCCACGGGCCCGCCGGTTCTCCGGCGGGCCCTTTCCACGTCCGCCCCCGTTACCGGCGGGCTTTGCCGCCCAGTGCCCCGACGACGGTGACCGAGATCACGCCGGTGAACATCACGACGAGAACCAGCGTGCGGTCGGTCCCGCGGCGCCGGTCGGCGTAGCGGTCGAGCACCAGGCGCTGCCGCGCCGGCGAGGGCGCCCCGGAGGGGGTGACCGGCTCCGGCCGCGGGGTGCGGGTCCGGGTCGGCGTCGGCGTGGGGGTGGCCTCGGGGACGTGCGTGAGCCGGGTGGGTGGCGGGGGGACGGGCCTCGGCCGAGGCGAGGTCGGCACGGGAGCCGGGGAGGTCGGGGCGGGCGACGGGGAGGTCGGGGCGGCTGACGGCGACGGTGACGGCCACTCCGGCTTCGGCTCCGGTTTCCAGGTCGGTTCCGGACTCCGGTCTGGTTTCCATTCCGGTTTCCAGCTTGGTTCCCCGTCCGGGTTCGGGTTCGGGTCCGGTTTCCAGCTCGGCTCCCCGTCCGGGGCCGGTTTCCGGGTCGGTTCCGGACCTGTATCGGGTTCCCGGCTCGGGTCCAGAGCGGGTTTCCCGCGCGGGCTCGGGGCCGGATCCGGATTCCGAGTCGGGTCGGAATCGGGGCTCCGACCGGGGTCCGGTTTCCGGGTGGGGTCCGGCCCCGGACGCCGGTCCGGCTCGGAGGCCGGCCTTCCCCGCGGCGTGAGGCCCGCTCCCCGGTCCGGGCCGGGATCGGGAGACGGACCGGGTTCCGGCGGGAGGGAGCGGCCGAGGGCCGAACTCGGGGACACGGACAGTTTCCTGGCGTGTTGCACGGTCCGCGTGGTGGGCGGCTCGGCACCACCGGTCATGAAGGCGTGCGCCGCGACCGGTACGGACGCCGCCAGGCACGTGGCGAGCGCTGCCGTACTCAGCAGGCCCCGCCGTCGATTCCTCCGCCGATTCATCGTCACGTAAAGTTTCTAACATCATACGTACGGTGATGAGGCGGTAAGTGGAGTGGGTGGCGTAGATACTTTTCCCTTAACGTACCGTCCGGTTGGTATGGTCGCCCTATTGACGGCCCGGGGAGCGGGTGCGGCACGCTACATCAGAATGTCGTTCTAGAAAGAGATCCCGGACGGCGACCATCGACACGGAGGCGGCACGATGGCTACGGCCCCACGCTGGGGGATGACGATCCCCTTCTACGACCGTTCACTGGCCGATTCCAAGGACCTGATCGCCGAGCTCCCCGAGCTCGGCTACACCGACGCCTGGTCCGCCGAGGTCAACGGCGTCGACGGCTTCACGCCGCTGGCGCTGACCGCCGGCTGGGCGCCCGGGCTCCGGCTCGGCAGCGCGATCGTCCCGGTCTCCACCCGGGGCCCCGGCCTGCTGGCCATGTCCGCCGCGACGCTCGCCGACCTCGCCCCCGGGCGCTTCGTCCTGGGCATCGGCGCCTCCTCACCGGCCATCGTCGAGCACTGGAACGCCGGGGAGTTCGTCAAGCCGTTCGCCAGGACCAGAGACACCCTGCGCTTCCTGCGAAAGGCCCTCGCGGGGGAGAAGGTCACCGAGAAGTACGAGACGTTCGAGGTGCGGGGCTTCAGGCTGGAGCGCGCCCCGCGCACCCCGCCGAAGATCGTGCTCGCCGCGCTGCGTCCCCGCATGCTGCGCCTGGCCGCCGAGGAGGCCGACGGCGCGATCACCAACTGGCTCTCGCCGCAGGACGTCCGGAAGGTCAGGGCCGAGATCCGCCCGGAGACCGAGCTGATCGCCAGGCTCTTCGTGTGCGTGAGCGAGGACGCGGAGAGGGTGCGCGAGCTCGGCAGGCGGATGCTCGCCGGCTACCTGACCGTTCCCGTCTACGCGGCCTTCCACGACTGGCTGGGGCGTGGCGAGGTGCTGCGGCCGATGCACGAGGCCTGGGCGGCCGGCGACCGGCGGGCGGCGCTCAAGGCCATCCCCGACGAGGTGGTGGACGAGCTGATCGTGCATGGCGACGCCGCGACGTGCCGGGCCAGGATCCGGGAGTATGTGGCAGGCGGGCTGGACACCCCGATCCTCGCCCCCATCCCCGGGGGTGAGGTGCCGATCGCCCAGGCCGTCCGAGACCTGGCCCCCACCGAGGAGTAGTGACCGTTGGACGACCTGCTGAGACTGGACGCGCTCGGGCAGGCGCAGGCCGTGCGGAAGGGCGAGGTCTCCCCGAGAGAGCTCGCCGAGGCGGCGATCGCGCGGATCGAGGCGCACGACGGGGAACTCAACGCGGTCGTCCACCGCAGGTTCGAGCGGGCGCTGGCCGAACTCCCGGGGTCCGGCGGCGTCCCGCCCGACGCACCCTTCGCGGGCGTGCCGACGCTGCTGAAGGACCTGGGCTGGGCCATGGCCGGGGAGCCGTACCGGGCGGGGTCGCGCACGCTCGACGGGATGTCGCCGGAGCGCGACGGTTACGCCGTGACCAAGCTGCGCCGGGCGGGGTTCACGATTCTGGGCCGGACCAACACCTCCGAGTTCGGTACCGCGATCACCACCGAGCCGGTGGCGTCCGGCCCGACCCGCAATCCGTACGACCCCGGCTACAGCAGTGGCGGGTCGAGCGGGGGGTCCGCCGCGGCGGTGGCGGCCGGTATGGTCGCGGTGGCGACGGCCAGCGACGGCGGCGGGTCGATCCGCATCCCGGCGAGCATGTGCGGGCTGGTGGGGCTGAAGCCGAGCCGGGGCCGGGTCAGCTCGGGGCCGTCCGCGGGCGAGCCCTGGGCCGGGTTCTCGGCCTCCGGCCTGCTCTGCCGCACGGTCAGGGACGCCGCGGCGACCCTCGACGTGATCGCCGGGACGATGCCGGGCGATCCGTACGGGGCGCCTGCCTGGGAGCGTCCGCTGGCCGACGAGGTCGGCGCCGACCCCGGCCGGTTGCGGATCGGTTTCCTCGCCGAGCACCCGGGCGGCAGGTTCGCGGTCGACCCGGATCCGGTGGCGGCCGTCACCGCGGCCGCCGGGCTGCTGGCGGGGCTGGGGCACCACGTCGAACCCGGGGGCCCGGCCGCGCTCGCCGAGGACGACTTCGCCCGGCACTTCGGCGCGGTCGTGGCCGCCCACGTGGCCGCCGACCTGGAGGAGGTCGGGCGCTGGCGCGGCCGGCCGGTGGAGTTCGGAGAGGTCGAGACGCGCAACCGCATCCTGGCCGAGGCGGGCCGCGGGCTGGGCGCGGTCGGCTACGTGACCGCGCGCGGCTGGATCGACGGTTTCCGGCGGCGGATGGCCACCTGGTGGGACTCCCACGACCTGCTGCTGACCCCGTCCCTGGGTGTCGCGCCGTTCCGTCTCGGCTGGCTGCCCCCCGACGACGTCAGCCTCTCCCGGGGCCGCACCGACCGGGCGGTCTCGTTCACCTCGCCGGTCAACGCCACCGGCCAGCCCGCGATCTCCCTCCCGCTGCACCGGACGGCGGGCGGCATGCCGGTGGGGGTACAGCTGGTGGCCGCCGCCGGGCGTGAGGACCTCCTCATCCGGGTGGCCGCCCAGATCGAGACGGCGCAGCCGTTCACGCATCCGGCGATGCGCTGAGCGGACTCTCCGGCGGGCCGACGCCGGGTGCGCCGCCCGGCCACCCGGTGCCGGGCGGGCTCCTTCTGTCGGCCGGCGCCGGATGGATCCGGCGGTGGGGAGATCAGGATCCGGCGTGTCCGGCGCCGCCGGGGAACCGGGGCGGGGAGCCACGCGTTATATCGTGAGGCGGCGGGGTAGTACGCCGCCAGGCGAACGTGCTCCCAAGGAGGATCCCCCATGGCGAAGGCGGCACGCGCGGCACAGGCTTGGCGGACGTACCGGGATGTGACCAGGCCGGGTTCGCCCGGGCTCGGCGCCCGGATTCGTGCGCTCCCCCGGATGATCGGCGCGGCGATGCGCGGGCGTTACCCCGGCCTGGGCAAGGGCAGGCTGGCCCTGCTCGGCCTCGGCGTGCTCTACATCGTCTCGCCGGTGGACGTCGTCCCCGACTTCCTGGCGCTCATCGGGGTGGCCGACGACTTCGGTGTCTTCCTCTGGCTGACCGGCTCCCTGCTCGGCGAGAGCGGGCGCTACGTCGAATGGGAGCGCGAGCGGATCAGAGCTGTTCCATCCTGAGCCAGGCGCGCGAGGGCAGCGGGTGGCCGAACAGCCGGGCGGCGTTGCCGTAGGCCACCCGCGCGATGTCGGCGGGCGGGAGGTTGCCCAGGTTCGCCGCGACGGCCAGCTGGGTGTCCGGCCAGGTGGAGTCGGAGTGCGGGTAGCCGCTCTCCAGCAGCACGTGGTCCAGCCCGACGGCTAGGCGCACCCCCGACAGGGCGTGGTCGTTGAGCGTGCCGAAGAAGAAGTTGCGGCGCAGCACCTCGCTGGGCTTCAGGCCGCCCTCCCAGGAGGCCTCGCCGGCGACGGGGTGGTCGAGCGCGTAGTCGGCCCGCTCGGCCAGCATCGGCAGCCAGCCCACGCCCCCCTCCACGATCAGGATCCGCAGCGCGGGGAAGCGCAGCGGGACGCCCGACCAGAGCCAGTCGGCGCAGGCGAACATGGCGCTCGCCGGCATCAGCGTGGTGATCGCCTCGATCGGCGTGTCCGGCGATGGGACCGGTGTCCAGGAGGCGGCGCCCGCGTGCAGGCACACGACGGTGCCGGTCTCCTCGCAGGCCTGGAAGAACGGGTCCCAGTGGTCGCTGTGGACGGACGGCAGGCGCAGCCGGGTCGGGAACTCGGGGAAGAGGACCGCCTTGAAACCGCGTGCCGCGTTGTCGCGGATCTCCTTGGCGGCGATCTCGGGGTCGGTCAGCCAGGGGAGCTGGAGCGCGATGATCCGCTCTGGGTAGGTGCCCGCCCAGACGTCCACGTGCCAGTCGTTCCAGGCGCGCAGCACCGCCAGGCCGAGCTCCTGGTCGCGGGTCTTGGCGAAGACCATGCCCGACTGCCCGGCCAGCATGCCGGGGAAGCACAGTGCCGCCCAGATCCCGGCGCGGTCCATGTCGTCGATCCGGGCCTCGATGTCGTGGCAGCCGGGGCGCATGTGCTCGAACCGCACCGGGTCGAGCGTCCACTGCTCGCGGGGCAGGCCGGCGCCCACGTCGAGCCCGGCGCACGGGTAGGTGGCGCCGTTGTAGCGCCACACCTGGTGGCCCGAGTCGGTCTCGACGACCTTGGGGGCGAGGTCCGCGTACTTCTCGGGCAGCCGGCCCTCGAACATGTCGGGCGGCTCGATGAGGTGGTCGTCGACCGAAATGATCACATAATCCCGCCGCCTGGGCTCGGGGTCGGGGAGCAGCGGCGTCGTCACATGGTCAACGGTATGACGCTGGAATAACGCTCATCAAGCCGCAAGGTCTCCGCTTGGTATCTGTGTTCCCCGCGGCTCTCCGCCGTCGCCCGTTTCGCGGGCCCCGGGACCGCCCAAGGGGGAAAAGCGCGGCCCCGGGGTGGACCCGCCGGGAGGGTGCTGCTCATGACGGGTCCTGACCGTGTGCTTTACCCGGAGATCGGCTGAATATCGGGTTCCTGTAAAAGATGATCCTTGAGGGCGTTTATGGTCTGTTCATTAATCCCGACGGTTCGCAGGCAGTAATCCCGTACCGGGCCGAGCTCGGTCAGGAAGAGCCGCATCGCCTCGGCGGGCGCCTGGCCGAAGCCCGGCCAGGGCAGCGGCTCACCGGGATTCTCCCGCTCCCAGTACGCGATCAGCCGGGGCGTCGCCAGCCCGGTCAGCGCGTAGTCGGCGACCACGTCCTCCTCGGCCACCTCCAGCAGCCGCAGGACCAGCGCGGCGAGCACCCCGGTGCGGTCCTTGCCCGCCGCACAGTGGATCACCACGGGCGCGTTCCCGGCCTCGGCGATCACCTCCAGCGCGCTCCTGATCTCGCCCCGGCCGTCCTGGGACACCTCGTGGTAGCGGTCGGCGAAGAACCGGGCGATCCCCGCCTCGGGCCGGTAGTCGTCCTTGACGTTCCAGCGCCGGTGCTCGACCGAGAGGTTGTGGTAGCTCGGCCCGTGCGGCGCCCGGCCCCGGCGCTCGATCTCCTCGGGATGGCGCAGGTCGATGACCGTGCGGACGCCGAGGGCGTGGAAACGGTCGAGGTCGTCGTCGGCGAGCCAGTGCAGCGAGTCGGCGCGGTAGAGCCGCCGCCACCGCACCTGCCTGCCGTCACCGGTGCGGTACCCACCCACGTCGCGGAAGTTGTGCAGCCGCGCGAACTCGATATGCCGCGTCACGCCCCTAACCTATCTAGCGTGTGTCTCGTGTGATGGGGGCGGGGATGCGAGTCGTGGTTCCGGAGAGGGCGGACATTCCGTATGGGGTCCGTCTGGTGTTGCTGTTCGTGCTCGCCCTGTCGACCGTCGTCGTCCACTTCAACCAGAATCCGACCCTGCGCCCCGCCGAGGACCTCATCGCGGACCTGCGGGCGGGCGGCGTGACCGAGGTCGTCTACGACCGCAACTGGCCCGCCTACGGCACCCTGACGTGGTCGCACGGGCCGCTCTCGTGGAGCCAGGCCCGCTTCGACCAGCCCGACGACGTCTGGGACCCGGAGACCACCCGGCTGGTCCCGGAGGCCCTGGAGCGCCGCCAGGAGGCATTCATGGCCCGGGTGCGCGCCGCCGCCGACCCCTCGGTGGAGATCGTGCGCACCGAGGGCTTCCGGGGCGCCGTGGGCTCGCCCGCCTACGCGCGGTGGTGGGAGCCGTTCGCCCCGGTGGCGATGGCGGCCGAGGTGCTGGCCTGGCTGCTGATGCTGACCCGGCCGAACCCCCGCTACGGCACCCGCTGGGCGTGGTTCTGGATGTTCCTCACCGGCGGTTCTCTGGTCTACGTGCTGCTGGAGCCCCACCCCCTGTGGCGCGGGCCCTACGAGGTGCTGCCCGCCCCGGCCAGGCTCGACGGGACCCGCGGGTTCACGATCGCCGTGGCGGTCCTCTTCGGCATGGCGATGGTCAACACCTGACCGCGAGGCGGCCCGTCCCGGTCAGGTCCCGGTCAGGCCCCGGCCCGCTCGGTGCCCCGCGAGGTCCCGGCGGGCTCCGCGCCGGCTTCCGGGGACTCCGGGGTCCCGGACCCGGCGGACTCCGCCGAGCCGGCGGCCGCGGCCCTGAGGTCGGCGGCCTCGCGGCGGATCAGCATGAACCAGCCGCCGACCGCGATCCCGATGAACAGCCACCACTGCACGCCGTACGCCAGGTTGAGCCCGCCGCCACCGCCGACGTCCGGTGCGGGGACGGGGGCGGGCGCGGCGGCGGCCGCGGGCGACTGGGATGTCAGCTCCACATATCCGCCGAGGAGCTTGTACGGCAGGTTCCGCCCGATCGCCTCGGTGTTGATCAGCAGGACCTGGCCCGCGGGCAGGCCCGTCCGGTCGCGGATGCCCGAGCTCTCCTCGGTCTCGCTGGGACGTAGCCTTCCGGTGACAGTGACCTCACCCGAGGTCGGCGGCGGGACCTCGGGAAGGGCGTCGGCCGTGGCGCCCGCCTTGACCCAGCCCCGATTCACCAGCACGCCGGTGCCGTCCGCCGTCTTCAGCGGGGTGAGCACGTAGAAGCCGACCGCCCTGTCCTGGGTGCGGCGGCGGACCAGAAGCTGGGCGCCCGCGTCGAACGTGCCGGTCACCGTGACGGTGCGGTATTTGTCCTGCTCGCGGACGGTGCCGCCGGGTGAGGTGAGGGCCTGGGCGGGGACCGGGGCGGCGGCCAGGTTGGCGGTGGTCTGGTTGCTGCTGGTGGACCGTTCCTCGTAACGCCCGAACTGCCACTGCCCCAGCAGCACGAAGGCGGGGATGACCAGCAGCACCACCACGTGGAGAGCCAGCCATCGGGGAGTCAGCAAGAACCGGTACACGTACTCCAGGGTAGGCACCGGGGGCACCGCCCCGTCCGCCGAGTGCGCCTTCCGGCGTAGTAGGGTGCCCGGAATCCCCTGTCGCCGGTGCCGAAGTCACGGAAAGGTCTCCCGGACACTCCGGACATCACGTACCGTCTGATGGGGTCCTCCCCCGGAATGTTCCACCACCTCCGGAGCCCGCGCCTGATGACTGTGCTCGTGTCCGCCCCCCCGGCTCCGGTCGATCTCCCCCCTCTCGGGGTCCTGCTGCGCCACGCGGTTCCCCGGGTGCTGGAGAGCATGTTCCTTCCGGTCGCCGTCTTCTACGTCGCGCTCGTCTTCACCGGCGAGATCGGCGCGGTGGCCGTGACGGTGGCCTGGGTCTACGCGGGCGTCGCCTGGCGGCTGGTCCGGCGCAGGGAGGTGCCCGGCACGATGATCCTGGCGGCGGTGATGGTCACCGTCAGGGTGGCGCTGGTCGTGGTGACGGAGAACCCGATCTTCTTCTTCCTCCAGCCCTGCCTCGGGGTGTTCTGCGCGAGCATGAGTTTCCTGCTCACCGCGCCGCTGCGGCGCCCGCTGGCCCAGCGGGTGGCGGTCGACCTCGTGCCGCTCCCCGACCACGTGCAGAAGCATCCGCAGATGCGCCGTTTCTTCATGTGGCAGTCGGTGCTGTGGGGGTGCGCGCAGTTGCTGAACGCGGGGCTGAGCCTCTGGCTGCTGTTCACCCAGACCCTGGAGACCTTCCTCCTCGTGCGGACCTCGGCCGTCGCGGTGCTGCTCGGCGGGACCGCGCTGGTCTCGGTGCTCAGCTTCCGGCGGTGTCTGCGTCGGCTGCAGGTCGCGCCGCGGGGCTGAGGCGCAGCCCGGGGCCGGGGATCGGGGTGACCTCCCGGGGGCTGGGCACCTCGTGCCCGTCGGCGCAGCGGAAGTGCTGCTCGATCAGGGCGCCGCAGCCTCGGTGGGTGAGGCGCATCGGCGGTCCCTCGCGGTCGCTGAGGTAGCGGTCACCCCACTGCATCAGGGCCACCAGGGTCGGGTAGAGGTCGAGGCCCATCTGTGTCAGCCGATACTCGTCGCGTTGCCGCTGGCCGGGCTCGCGGTAGGGGACCTTGCGCAGCAGGCCCTCCTCCACCAGCCGGGTCAGGCGGGCGCTGAGCACCTGCCGGGGAGCGCCGGTGGCCGCCTGCATGTCGGCGAAGCGGCGCACCCCGTTGAACGCCTCGCGCAGCACGAGGAACGTCCACTTCTCGCCGACGATGCCGAGGGCGCGCTCGATGGAGCAGTTCTCCGCCCGCAGGGGCAGGGTGCCGCGGGACGCCTCACTCATATGCGCATCGTAGGTCGCCATCGCACCACCTCCAACGCATCTGAGTCTAGTTGACATACTCAGCTCTCTCGCGAGACTCTGGGTTCATGATGCGAACTCAGCTCGTGCTGCCGAACCGCGACCCGGTGCCGGCCACTCCCGCCGGCCTTCCGGGGGTGCGGGCGGACGCCGTGGAGATCCGTCCCGCCCGGACGGACGACGAGGAGCGGATCCGGCGCTTCCTCGGCGGCCTCTCGGCGCGCAGTCAGGTGCAGCGCTTCTTCACCGGGCTGGGCCGCCCCGGCGCGAGTATGGTCAGAGCCCTTCTCGCGGTGGACGAGCGCCGCGACGCCCTGCTCGCCGTGCACGGCGAACTGATCGTGGGACACGCGATGAGCTGTCCGGGCCAGGAGGCCGACATCGAGATCGCCGTGGTGGTGGGCGACGAGTGGCAGGGCATGGGGCTCGGCTCCCGGCTGGTCCGCGCGCTGATGCGCCGGGCGGCGGCCCGGGGTGCCGAGACCGTGGGGATGGACGTGCTCGGGGACAACCGCAGGGTGCTGGCGATGATCCGCAAGGTATGGCCCGACGCGGTCACGCGGATCTCCGCGGGGACGGTCGAGGTGACGGCGGCCGTCATCCCCTGATCCATCCCCTGACCGGCCCCGCGGTCTCCCCGCCGGGTGGTCGCGCCTCATCGGGTTCCCGCGGCTCTTCCCGCCGGGTGGTCGCGTCTCATCGGTCCCGCGTCCTCCTCGCCGGTCGGGGGTGCGATGCGCGCCTCCCGGCGGTTCCGGGGGCGGTGCGCGGTACCGTGATCAAGGCGGTACGATGGACGTGGCCCGAGCTGTTCCCGCGACAGTTTGCGGAATAAGGTTCTGGTACCTCACCATGGAACCGTGAAGACCGCCAAGAACGGACGCGACGGCCGCACCCGGATCGTCGAGGGTGCCCTGCGCCGATTCAGTCAGGACGGTGTGTCGGCCACCACGCTGGCCAGCCTCCGCGAGGAGAGCGGCGTCAGCGTCGGCAGTTTCTACCACCATTTCGCCAGCAAGGAACACGTCTTCGGGGTGCTCTACGCCGAGACCCTGAGCATGTACCAGGAGGCCTTCCTCGCCGAACTGCGGCGCCACGAGGGAGCCAGGGAGGGCATCGAGGCCATCGTCGCCCTGCACATGTCCTGGTGCGGCGAGCACCGCGAGCGGGCCCACCTGCTCATCAGCGAGCGGCCGCCGAGGCGCGACGAGCCGGGCGGCACCGAGGTCTCCGAGTCGCGCAGGGCGTTCTTCCGGCAGGTCTCCGAGTGGTGGCGGCCGCACATGAAGAACGGCCTGCTCCAGCCCGTCCACCCCACGATGTGCTATGTCCTCTGGCTGGGGCCGGCCAACGAGATGTGCCGTCTGTGGTTCGCCGGGGCGCACCAGCCCACCCCCGAGGAGATCGCCGGTCTCTGCCAGGCGGCCTGGCACAGCCTGCGCCAGCAGAACGGCTGACCGGTCCCGGGGAGAAGCGCTCCGGCCCGGGGGCGGGGGCTCCTTCCGGGCCGGAGCGGTCTCGGTGCGCCTCCCGCGGCCGCCCGGGCCGGGCTCTCCACGCGCCCCGGCCGCCGAGGCCGAGTCGCCGCGGGCCCTGCCGCGATCCGTTCGGCGAGAGACGTCTGCCGTGGACGGTCAGGCGGGTGCCACGGGGAGACGCGAAGCGCTCGGCGTGCGGTGTGGCGCCCGGACCCCCACCACGTCGGAGGCCCTCACCGCCGATCGAGCCCCGCCGCCGGCGACGTTCGCGGTCAGTACGGCCGGCGGGCCCCCACCAGCCGCCGCCGGGTGGACACCCGCCAGATCTCCTTGTCCAGCGAGATGTCCAGCCGCAGGTCCTGGCGCTGACGCCGCAGGCCGGGCACGCGCACCCGGTCGCAGATGTCGAACCTCCCGCACCGGGGATAGCCGAAGCCCAGCTCGCCCGGAAGGACCCGTAACTCGTCCTGGTTGCCGCACCGCGGGCAGGTCCACGCGACCAGGTCCTTGCCCCGGTGGTAGTCGTGGCAGGCGCGGAAATACTCATCAGGGTGGAAACGGGACTCGCAGGCGAAGCAGGGGATCAGCATCACGGATCCTTCAAGCGGATGGTGCGGCCCCACAGAACTACCGCTTTCTGCTTGTTCTCCGCTTGCAGAACACTTTCCCTGATCTATACCAGTCTCATCACCTGGGGCGGCGGGCGGAGCCCGGTGCGAGGATTGCCCGGTGAACAATCTGCTGGACCGGCTCAGAGGACTCCTGCTCGACACCGGCTACACCATCGACGGCGTCCGCGAACGCCTCGGCGACATCGCCGCCGCCGCGCTCTCCCGTGAGGAGACGGTGCCCGCCCTGCGTGCCACCGCCGGGGACGACCCGCTCGGCGTGCTGATCCGGCTGTGGTGGCTCGGCACTCCCGTGCCGGAACGTACGGCGCCCGCCGGTCTGCCGGTGGCGGAGCTGGCCGCGGCGGGCCTGGTGACCGTCGAGGACGGCCTGGTCACCTCCGCGGTCCACCTGCAACCCTGGGAGACCGGCGGATACGTCGTCTCCGACCGCAAGGTCAGACCCGGCGACCCGGCGCTCCGCCCGGACCACGTCGTCGGCGCGGGCGGCGCCTCGGCGAACCTGGCCCAGCTGGCCTCGCGCCGCCCGGTCGAGCGCGCCCTCGACCTCGGAACCGGGTGCGGGGTCCAGGTCCTGCACCTGGCCGGCCGGGCGGCGGAGATCACGGCCACCGACGTCAACCCCCGAGCCCTGGAACTGGCCCGCGTCAGCTGGGCGCTGTCCGGGATCGAGGGGGTCGACGCGCGCGAGGGCTCGCTGTTCGACCCCGTCCGGGGTGAGCGCTTCGACCTGGTCGTCTCCAACCCGCCGTTCGTGATCTCCCCCGCGGGCCGCTTCACCTACCGCGAGTCCGGCTTCCCGGCCGACGGCTTCTGCCGGGACCTGGTCCGCCTGGCCCCCCGCCACCTGGCCCCGGAGGGCACCTGCCACCTGCTGGCCAACTGGCTGCACGTCCGCGGCGAGGACTGGCGCGACCGCGTGGGCGGGTGGCTGACCGGGACCGGGCTCGACGGCTGGGCGGTCCAGCGCGACGTGCAGGACCCGGCCGAGTACGTCGAGCTCTGGCTGCGGGACGCCGCCGAGCAGGGCACCCCGCGCTACCGCGAGCTCTACGACGAGTGGCTGACCTGGTTCGAGTCCGAGGACGTCACCGGGATCGGCTTCGGCTGGATCACCCTGCACGACTCCGGGAGCCTCGACCCCGTCGTGCGGGTGGAGGAGTACGGCGGGCAGGTGGAGCTCCCGGTCGGTGGATATGTGGACGAGGTGCTTGCGGGGATCACCACGGCGCACCGGCTGACCGATGCGGCGCTGCTGGACGCCCGGCTCTGCCTCGCGGCCGGGGTGCTGGAGGAACGGATCGGCCCGCCGGGCGCGGAGGATCCGGCGCGGATCGTGCTGCGGCAGACGAGAGGCCTGCGCCGCAGCGCGCGGGTGGGAACCGTGGAAGCCGCCCTGGCCGGGGTCTGCGACGGGGATTATCCCCTGGGTCCGCTGCTCGACGCGATCGCCGAACTCACCGGCGAAGACCCTGCCGACCTGCGGGAGAAGGCACCGCAGGCACTCCGTCCGCTGCTCGCCGAAGGGTTTTTCCACATATCCACAGGGTGATCCTCCACAGGCTGTGGATATCGCCGCTATCGCTTGTCAATCCGATGACAAGCGGGCGGAGGGAAGCTTCGGGTGTGGGGCACGCTCCCGGGGGGGTGGAGGGATCGTGCCGAGTCCGGCCGGCCGTCACAGTGAGGCGGCCGACCACGGGTGACGTACCGGATGACCGGGCCCCCTACACGTCGCCCGGGGTCAGACGGTCGGCCGGGCGTCCACAGCCACCTTCAGTTTCCGGGCCGGTCGGGCTCCGGACCGGCGGAGACAGGGATCCGGGTGATCAACCACGTTTGGATGACGCGCCTCGACGACGACCTGTACGACGGGCTGGAATCAGCTGTCGACCTGGTCCCGATCGAGCAGGGCCCGCAGGTCGTCGGCCTCGGGGGCTCCGAGCGTGCGGAAGATGTCGTGAGCCCGCTCCAGGCAGTTCCGGCTGCGCCCGGCGCTGCCGAGGCCGGCGAGCGCCTTGCCTAGCACCGCCAGTGCCTGCGCCTCGCCGTACGGGTGACCGATCTCGCGGCTCACGGTCAGCGCCTGCTCCGCGTGGCGGGTCGCGTCCACGAGGCGGCCCGCGTGGATGAACGTCTCGGCCAGCCGGGAGCACACCCGCTGCTCCCACACCCGCTGGTTGCTGGCCCGGAAGAAGGCCAGGCACTCGGCATGGTGGTGGACGGCCTCGTTGAGCCGGCCGACCCGTGACAGGATCATCCCCAGGTGGTAGCGGGCCCGGGCGGTGCCCGCGCTGGAGCCCATCTCGATGAACAGGGCCAGCCCCTGTTCGGCGGCGGCGATCGCCTCCGCGGGCTGGTCCAGGAACAGGTGGTCACGGGCGGAGTAGCTGAGTGTCAACGCCTCACCGCCCCGCGCCCCGGTCTCCCGGAACACCTGACGCGCCGCGTCGAACCACGCCAGGGCCTCCACGTGGCGGCGCCTGCGCCCGGACACGACGGCCAGCGCGTTGAGCACCTCACCGGCGACGATGCGGTCGCCGAGCGCGGACAGGTCCAGCGCGGCCCGGAACTCCTCCTCGGCCTCGGCCAGCCGGTTGGCGCCGAACAGCACCCGGCCCAGCACGTAGCGGCAGCGCAACTCGCTGGAGGTGGCGTCGAGCCGCCGGGCCACGGCCAGCGTCTCCCGCGTCCGGTTCTCGAACTCACGGGCGTGGCTGCCCGACTCCAGCAGCGGCTCCATGGCGAGGAGCAGGTCGGCCCCGGGTAGCAGCGCGCCGGGATCGTCGGCCGCGGTCGCCTGGACGACCGAGGCGAACAGCGACTCGGCCTCCACCGACAGCCAGGCCACGGCCTCGTCGGCGGAGGCGAAGGCAAGTCCGGTCGCGGTGACCTCGATCTGGTCGGCGATCGTGCTGCCCTCGTAGGCGAGCCGGTGGGCCGAACGCGCGGACGCCAGGTAGAAGTCGAGCAGCCGGCGCAGCGCCGCCGTCCCCTCGTCACCGGCTGCGTCCCCGGGTCTCCCGGTCCCGGCGACGGCCCCGCCTGCGCCCTGGGCGCGCTCCGCGGTGCGGCGGGCGAAGAGCTTGAGCAGGTCGTGGAAGCGGTAGCGGCCGGGTGCCGGGGCCTCCAGCAGGCTGGCGTCGACCAGCGACTCCAGGATGTCCTCGGTCTCCAGGGGGTCCAGCGCGAGCAGCGCGGCGGCGGCCCCGATCGAGATGTCCGGGCCGCCCGGCAGCGACAGCAGCCGGAACGCGCGAGCCTGGGCCGGGCCGAGCTGGCCGTATCCGAGGGCGAAGGTCGCCTCCACCGCGAGGTCGCCCACGCGCAACTCGTCCAGGCGGCGGCGCTCGTCGGCCAACCTGGGCACCAGCGAGGCGACCGTCCACGACGGCCGCGCGGCCAGCCGCGCGGCCACGATCCGCACCGCGAGCGGCAGGAAGCCGCAGGCGGCGACCACATCCATGGCGGCGGCGCGCTCCGCGGAGACCCGCTCGGCCCCGGCGACCGTGCCGAACAGGGCCAGGGCCTCCTCCGGCTCCATGACATCGAGGTCGAACAGCCGGGCCGCGGCCAGATCGGCCAGCTTGCCGCGGCTGGTCACGATGGCCGCGCATCCCGCGGAGCCGGGCAGCAGGTGGCTCACCTGGGCGGCGTCGCGGGCGTTGTCGAGCAGCACGAGCATGCGCCGGTCGGCCAGGAGCGAGCGGAACAGCGCCGACCGCTCGGCCGGGCCGTCCGGTATGGCGTCGGGGGGCAGGCCCAGGCCCCGCAGGAAGGCGGCCAGCACCGACTCGGAGGAGGTCGGCTCCTCACCGTAGCCACGCAGGTCGGCGTAGAGCTGACCGTCGGGGAACAGGTCCTGCATGGTGTGGGCGACGTGCACCGCCAGGGCGGTCTTGCCCACCCCGCCGATGCCGGAGATGGCGGCGACCGGCACCCCCTCGGAACCGCTCTCGCCCGACAGCAGGGTGCGCAGCCGCGCGACGATCTGACGGCGGCCGGTGAAGTCGTTCACCGCGGCCGGGAGCTGGGCGGGGCGCGGGAGCTCGGGTGTCGCGGCGGGCGCGGGCCCCCCGGCTGCGGGTCCGGCGCTCTCCGTCGCGTCGGGTTCGGCGGTCTCGTCGGGCGAGGCGACCCCGGTGGCTCCGGCGAGCGTCGCGGCCCCGGCGGGGGCGGGCGGCGCGGGCTGCGCCGCCGGAGCGAGGGACGGGTCACCGACGAGAATACGCCGGTGCAGGCTCGTCAGGTCGGGGCCCGGCTCGATGCCGAGCTCTTCGATCAGCGTGGTGCGGGTGTCGGCGAAGGCGGCGAGGGCCTCCGCCGTACGGCCGCACCGGTAGTAGGCCAGCATCAGCTGGGCGCGCAGCCGCTCTCGCAACGGGTGGTCGGCGCTCAGCGCGATCAGCTCGGACAGCACGTGGGAGTGCCTGCCCAGCTCCAGGTCCAGGTCCATGAGGACCTCCACCGCGCTCATCCGCCGCTCGGCGAGCCGGCCGCGCTGGTGCTCGACGTAGGGGCCGACGGCCCCGGCCAGCGGCTCGCCCGCCCACAGCGCGAGGCTCGCGCGCAGACTCTCGGCGGCTCTCGCCAGGTCGCCCGCGCGCCGGGCGGCCTCGCTCTCCTGCACGCCCCGCTCGAAGCGGACCAGGTCGAGGGCTTCGCCGTCCAGCCGCAGCGCGTAGCCCCGGCCCACGGAGGTCAGCAGCTCGGGGCGGGTCCGCGGCGACCTGCCGGGTTCCAGCACCGCCCGCAGCCGCGAGACGTAGGTGCGCAGCGCGCCGAGCGCCCGGGGCGGGGACTCGTCACCCCAGATCGCGTCGATCATCTCGGCCGGCGTCACTGCCCGGCCTTCCCGGAGCAGGAGCATCGCGAGAATGGAGCGCTGCAGCGGGGTGCCCAGATCGAGCTCGGCCCCGTCACGCCATGCCTGGACAGGGCCGAGCACGGCGAAGCGCAACCCTTCTCCGCCGCCCCGAACAGCCATTTCCTGAAGCTCCGCCCTACCGAAAAGCTTTATGGCCAAATGATAGATCCTTCGTCGCTTACTCCGCGGGGAGAGGCTTGCTCGTTAACCCGGCCGTTGATCAGGCGTTAATCGGGCGTTGAGCCGTGTCCGTGATGCTGAGCCCTGTCGGGCATGGCCCTTACGGGGGCGGCCATGCCCGACGGGGGCAGCGGATTGCGGGTATGAAGAGCCGGCGGCGGTGACGAGGAGTGGTCTTCCGGCGTCTCGCCGATGATTTTCGTAAAAAGGCTCGGGTGAACATCAGGCCCGTCCGGTCTCCCGGGCGGGCCTTTTGTTCCATTAAGCGCTATAAGTGATGATTATCGGGATTATGCGGCCTCGACCATGCCCATCCGCGCGTGCAGCCGTTCTCGGACGAGTGGCCATTCCGAGCTCAGGATCGAGTAGTACGCGGTATCTCGGACCGTGTCGTCGGCGCCTCGGCTCTCCGCCCGCCGCACACCGTCAAGGTGCGCGCCGAGGGCCTCGATGGCGGTCCGGGATCGTACGTTCCGTACGTCGGCCTTGAGGGTGATGCGGTGGACCTGCCAGGTCTCGAAGGCGAGTGAGAGCATCAGGTACTTGCTCTCCCGGTTGACACCCGTGCCCTGGGCCGAAGCGGCCAGCCAGGTGTAACCGATGTCCGCCACGGACGGGACATCGCCCACCGCCCCACGTGCGCCCGGCGGCCAGGGCATGGGGCCCTGCCAGTACTCCAGGTGCATGAGACGGGTGGCACCGACCACGCGGTCGGTGTGGAGCCACCGGATGGCGAAGGGCAACGTGCGGCCCTCCGCCTGCTCAGCCAGAGCGGCCTCCACGTAGGAGACCATCTCGTCCCGGCCGTTGGGGACGCGAGTGAAGGCGTAAGTGGAACGGTCCTCACTCGCCGCGGCGACGAGGTCGTCGACCACCGCGAGGCTGAGCGGTTCCAGGCGCACGAGGCGCCCGGACAGGGTGACAAAAGCGGGCATGAGCACATGATGGGGGCTCAAACGCATGTGTGATGCCAAACGAAACAGGACATCTTGGTGAGCATCCAGGGATGCGTCCGACCTGCGGTACTCCATGGTGCGAATGCCCAGCTCAGCAGCGCTTACGCCACCTCGGACGGGCGCGGGTCCGGGGTAAAGTTTCACCAAAGTGATGCCGGCCTCGATCACCTCGCCGCGGGGGCCGGAACGGGGGAGGCGGGCCGGGGCGAGCGCGGTCGCCGCCGCGTGGTGTTCAGCCCGTCCAGGGCCTCGTCCAGGTGGTCCAGGGAGGCGGAGATCCAGGGCAGCCCGAGGGGGTCGGGGGCGGTCAGCGCGGCCAGCCGCCGCTCGGCCGTCTCGCCGTACAGCAGGCTGGTGGCCACCCGCACGCGCAGGGCCGCGGGATCGTCGCCGAAGGCGTGGCCGGGGAGCACCCCGACGCCGTACCGGTCGAGCAGATGCGCGGTCAGCTCGGCGGCGGAGGCGAAGTCGAGGCCGGCGAAGTCGGGGTAGAGGTAGAAACCGCCCTGCGGCCGGTCCACCCGCACGCCCGAGCGGACGAATCTCTCGTACACCGCCCGTGCCACCGCGCCGTGCAGACCGCGGCTCCGGTCGATCCGCTCGACGAGCTCCGGCGGTTCGGTGTAGGCGTACGCCGCCGCCTGCTGGACGGGCGCGGCGGGGCTGGACCAGATCTCGCTCGCCACGGCCAGCAGCCGGTCGCGCAGCGCGGCGGACGGGAGCCTGGCCACACCGATCCGCCAGCCGCCCAGAGCCAGGCTCTTGCTGAGCCCGCTGGTGATCACGGTGCGCTCGGGAGCCTGCTCCGCGGGGCTGAGGAAACCGGCGGACGGGTCGTGGACCAGGTCGCGGTAGATCTCATCGGAGATGATCATGAGGTCGAGCTCGCGGGCCACCTCGGCGATCCGCCGGATCGTCGGCGCGGTGGCGAGCGTGCCGGTGGGGTTGTCGGGGAGCGTGACCAGCAGCGAGCGCACGTCGCGTCCCCGGGCGCGCGCGTGCAGCACCGCGGAGGCCACGTGCTCGGGGTCCGGCACCCCGCCCTCTCCGGGGGGCGTCGGGATGAGCAGCGGGCGGGCGCCGACCAGGTCGGCCTGGGCGGCGTAGCTGACCCAGCTCGGCATCGGCAGCACGATGTCGCCGCCGATCGCCAGCAGCAGGCCGTACAGCAGCGGTTTGCTTCCGGGACCGCAGACCACCAGGCCGGGGTCGGTGGGCAGGTTCCGCCGCGCCCAGTATCCGGCGGCGGCCTCGCGCAGCGCGGGCGCCCCGGCGACCGGCCCGTACCCGTTCTGCCCGGCCGCCGCGGCCAGCCGCTCGCGCAGAGCCGGATGAACGGGCAGCCCAGCCTCCCCGAAGGCCAGGTGCAGCACCCGCTCGCCGGCGCGTCGTCTTCGTTCGATCTCCTCGTTGGCCGCCAGGGTGGCGGAGAGGGTGATGTCCATCTCGGGTCCCTTCCTCATTGCGGAACGTTCCCCAGCCTGATGGGGTGAAGGCATCAGGACAAGCTTCGGTTGTTGTGGGTGGGCGTAAGGAGAACTGATGCTTGATCTGCGGAGACTTGCGGTGATCTGCGAATTCGCCCGCCGGGGCAGTATCGCGGCGACCGCGGCGTCCCTCGGGTACAGCCCCTCGGCTGTCTCCCAGCAGCTGGCCACCCTGGAGCGCGAGACCGGGGCCGCGCTGCTCGACAGGACCGCCAGGAGCGCGGAGCTGACCGACGCGGGGCGGCGCCTGGTCGAGCACGCCGAGCGCATCCTGGCCATGGTGGAGACCGCCGAGTCCGACCTGTCGGCCCAGGCCGCGACGCCGTCGGGCCGGGTGACCGTGACCGCCTTCCCGACCGCCGCGGTGGCCTTCGCGCCCGCGCTGGCCAGGACGTTGCGCCGGCACAGCGCGCTCACCCTGCGGATGGGCCAGGGCCGCTCCGGGCGCGGCATGCGCGAGGTGCAGTCGGGGGAGGTCGACATCGCGCTGGTCGACGACTGGTACGGCTGGGTGCGCGAGTCGGACACCATCCGGGTCTTCCCGCTGCTGCGCGACCCGCTGGTGCTCGTGGTGCCGCGCAAGCACCGGCTCGCCTCCCCGGACGTCCCCGTCGACCTGCACGAGCTGCGGGACGAGCCGTGGATGGCGACCCCGGACGGTGAACCGTCCCGGCTGGCGGTGGACCGGCTGATGGCCGGGGTCGGCGGCCACCAGCCGGTGCCCTGGGAGTTCGAGGGACTCGGCACGATCCTCGGCCTGGTCGCCAAGGGCATCGGCATCGCCGCCGTCCCCGCCCTGGTGCTGGCCGCGGGGGTGCGCGGCGTCGTCGTCCGGCGGCTGCCCGGCACCCCGATCGGCCGGGACGTCCTGGCGATCGCCCGGGCCTCCGGCGTCCACCGCCCCGCCGTCTCGGTCACCCTCCGGGCCGTCCACGTCGCCGCCCGGCTGCTCGCCGCCGACCTGGAGGCGGTGGAGCTCGCCTCCCGGTAACGTCGGCACGTGCCTCCCTCCTACACGCTCGAACGCCTGCTGAACGACGGCGGGTCGAAGCTGGTCGCCGGGGTCGACGAGGTCGGCCGGGGTGCCTGGGCCGGGCCGGTCGCGGTCTGCGCGGTCGTCACCGACCTGTCGGACCCGCCCGCCGGGCTGACCGACTCCAAGATGCTCAGCCCCGCCCGCCGTGCCGCCCTGGTACCCGAGATCATCACCTGGGCCGCCGGGGTCGGGTACGGCGAGGCGTCACACGAGGAGATCGACGAGCTCGGCATGACCGAGGCGCTGCGCCGCGCGGCCCGCAGGGCGCTCGCCGCGTTGCCGGTCCGGCCCGACGTGGTGATCCTCGACGGCAAGCACGACTACCTGGGCGCGCCGTGGCCGGTGCGGTGCGAGGTCAAGGCCGACCTGTCGTCCGTCTCGGTGGCCGCGGCCTCCGTCGTCGCCAAGGTCCGTCGCGACACCCACATGGCGTCGCTGGGCTGCGCCGAGTACGGCTTCGCCGACAACGCGGGCTACCCCTCCCCGGTCCATCAGGCGGCCCTGGCCTCGCTCGGCCCGACGGAGCACCACCGCCTGTCCTGGTCCTACCTGGACGACCTGCCGCGCTGGCGGCACCTCAAGAAGCACCGCGACCCGCGCGCCGGTGAGGGCCAGCTCGGTCTCTTCGCCTGAAGATCGCGGTCCTCCGGGCCGGTCGCTCCGGACCGGCCCGTCGGACCGTGGTCTCTCGGGGCGTGCCGGCGTGCTCCGAACCTGAGCCGTCCCGGCCCGCCACGCCGCCGGCCGGTGGACGGTCCGCTGGAGGCGTCCGCGGGAGGCCGGGAAGCCCCTGTGTTGCGGGGGTCTGCGCGACACCGGGGAGCGCCGCCATGTCGGGCTCCGCGGTTCGCGTCCGACATCATCGGAGGGTGCGTATCGGAGTCTTTCTGGTGGCGGCCGGGTTCCCCGGCCGGGAGCCGGGTCAGGTGCTGCGGGACACGGTGGAGGCGATCGCCGTCGCGGAGGAGGTGGGGTTCGACGACGCGTGGATCGCCGAGCACCACTTCATGTCATACGGGGTGTGCCCGTCGGCGGCGACGCTGGCCGGGGTGGCGCTGGGCCGCACCACCAGGATCCGGATCGGCACGGCGGTGAGCGTGCTCTCCACCCGGCACCCGGTCGACCTGGCCGAGCAGGCGGCGATCCTCGACCAGACCTCCGGGGGACGCTTCACGCTCGGGGTGGGCCGGGGCGGGCCGTGGGTGGACCTGGAGGTGTTCGGCACGGGTCTGGACAGGTTCGAGCGCGGTTTCCGCGAGTCGCTCGACCTGCTCTGTGACGCGCTCGCCCGGGAGGAGGTCTGCGCGGACGGGGAGTTCTTCTCGTTCAGGAAGGTGCCGATGGTGCCGGCCGTCCGGCTCCGGCCGGTCGTCGCGTGCACCTCGCCGGAGACCGTGGCGATCGCCGCCGAGCGGGGGTTGCCGATGCTGCTGGGCATGCACGTCGGCGACGCGGAGAAGGCCGCCGTGCTGCGGGACTACGCGGCGCTGGCCGGGGACCCGCCGTCCCCGGCCGGTCACGTCGCGGCCGCCGTGGGCCACGTGGCCGACACGACGGAGCAGGCGGTGCGGGAGCTCAGGCAGGCCATGCCGCGCTGGCTGGAGCCGGGCCTGGCGGGCTACGTGCCGGTGGACGGGCGGGCGCGGCCGCCGCGCGACATCCCGGGATACGTGGACTTCCTCTGCGAGACGCATCCGGTCGGCTCGCCCGAGCGGTGCGTGCGGAAGATCCTGCGGACCGCGGAGGCCACCGGCCTGCGGCACCTGATCCTCATGGTGGAGGGTGCGGGAGACCACGCCCGCACCCTCGCCAACATCAGGCGGCTCGGGGCGGAGGTGCTGCCCCGGGTCCGCGGTTGAGATCTCGTGCCGTCGTGGGTGTCAGCAGTCGACGAGCTCGGGGCTCTGGTTGAGGATCTGCGACCTGGCGGTGACGAACTCCGCGTGGGCCGCGGTGGCGGACGGGGCGAAGACCGCGACCCGGTGACAGTTCTGGAATGCGAGCTTCACTCCGAAATGACGCTCCAGCGCGCCGCGCATGGCGTCACTGGCGAGGGCACGCAGGAGCTGGCCACGCGCGGCCTCGTCCGGCGGGGGCACGGTGTTGTCGGCGAACTCGGCGCCGGTGTGCTCGCGCTGCTTGACCAGATCGCTGATCAGCGACCAGGCGTACGGCAGCGAGTCCCGGACGCAGGCGACGAACGCCGCGTCGTCCACCTCACCGGCCTTGGCCTGGTCGAGAAGATCGTTCGAAACGGTCAGCGACATGCTGCGTTCTCCTCTCAGAAGGGGATCAATCAGACATTAGGTGAAGCGTGGTGATCTCTCCATCTAGCGGGAGAGCGACACTCGCGTGGGGCCGAAGACGAAGTCGGGGTCGATCTGCGCGGCGAGATCCTCGCCCGTGGCCCTGTTCGCCCAGGCCTCGGCGTTGCGGAGGTGGAAGAGCACGGCCTGGTGGCCGAAGCGGTCCCAGTTTTTCTCCTGGGCGTCGAGACGCTCCAGGATCGTCGCCAGGGCCGCGGTGTTGGCCGGTTCGAGGTCGCCGAGGGTGAACGGGCGGCCCTGCTCCATGGCGCGGATCGCCGCGGAGTGCTCCAGGCAGACGAGCAGGTCGTCACCGACCTGCTCGCGGAGGAACGCCACGTCGTCCGGGCCGTGCACCTTGTTGCCGATCACCGCGATCGGCACCTCGTAGTCGGCGGCGTAGTCGCGGTACTGCCGGTAGACGCTCACCCCCTGCCGGGTCGGCTCGGCGACCAGGAAGGTCATGTCGAAGCGGGTGAACAGCCCCGAGGCGAAGGAGTCGGCCCCGGCGGTCATGTCGACCACGACGTACTCGCCCGTGCCGTCGACCAGGTGGTTGAGGTACAGCTCCACCGCGCCGACCTTGGAGTGGTAGCAGGCCACGCCCAGGTCGTCCTCGCTGAACGGGCCGGTGACCATCAGCCGCGGCCCCTCGGGCGTGGGGATCGAGAAGCCCGCGTGAATCGGGTCGTCCTGCTCGTCGAGACGGAGCAGCCGCGAACCGCGCCCCGGCGGGGTGGTCTTGACCATGGCGGAGGCCGAGGAGATGCGAGGGTTGTCACCCCGCAGGTATTCCTTGATCTCGGCCAGGTGCGAGCCCATCGGGCGCGGCAGCGCGCTCTCGTCCAGACCGAGGACCATGCCCAGGTGCTGGTTGATGTCGGCGTCCACGGCGACGACCGAGGAGCCCCGGCTCGCTGTGTATCTCGCGAACAGCGCCGACAGAGTCGTCTTGCCGCTGCCGCCCTTACCGACGAATGCCACCCTCACGACGACGATCCAATCTGACGATGAAAACCATTGCAACTCCTTCGGGGGGACCATCATGCCACGCCCGCCAGGTGTGTGTGACGGCTATCACCAGGAGAAACAGGCGAGTGGCGGGACGGATGGGGTGGTTTCGCCGGATTAGGTGGGACTTGATCGTTTACCGGAGCCGTCGGCGTTGGGTAGCCCCCCGGCCGTACGGGGCGGCGGCGTCCGTCTTCCCGGGGCCCGGCGAGGAGACATACCAAACCGTATGGCATGGTGAGTGCGCGGCCGCGGTGCGCGGCCGGCCACGCATTCCCGGCAGGAGTGACCATGTCGCGAACCGTCGAACTCCCGCAGCTCCGCGCCCTGACCCAGGGCGCCGACCACGTGGACGTCAAGACCGTCCGGGGCGATCTCACCCTCGGCGAGTTCCTGGCCGGTCTCGTCGGCTGGGAGCCGGGCTGGATCCGCTTCCTCTACCGGGTACGGGGAGTGTTCGTGCGCCTGCTCGGCATGCGGCAGAAGGACATGCCGTCCGCCGCGGGCATCCGGCCGGAGGACATCTCGTTCACACCCGGTGACAAGCTCGCGTTCTTCACCGTCGTCGAGGGCGAGGAGGACCGGTACCTGGTGGCGGGCGCCACCGAATCACACCTCACCGCCTACCTGGCGGTGGTGGCCGAGCCGGGACGCTTCCACGTCGTCACGATCGTCAAGTACCACCGCTGGACCGGCCCGGTGTATTTCAATGTGATCCGTCCCTTCCACCATCTCGTGGTGCTGAGCATGGCCAGGGCCGCCGTCGGACGGTCGCGGGACGGGAGAAACCGGTAGGGGGTCTTCGGAGGCCGGTCCGGCGCGCGGGCTCGCGGCGCGGCTGCGGCAGGGTCTGCGGGAGGGGGGATCCCGGCGGCCGTCAGCCGCAGACGGTGTCGAGCGTGACAGTGCTCACCCCGGCGCGCGCCCCGGTGACCCCTCCCGGGACCTCCGGGCCGTCCTCGGCGGGACCGGCCGCGCGGGCGGCGGCCGAGGCGCCGGGCGTCGCGGAGGACGACGGGCGCGCGGGCGGCTTCGCCAGGGCGGCGGCGGCCTCGCGCTTGATCAGGTCGTAGTCGGGGTAACCGGTGTTGATCAGCGGCGGGACGAACTGCAGGCTTCTGATCTCCGCGTTCTTCACCTTCCCCGCCAGATCCACCAGGGCGGGCAGCATCTCACGCGGGATGTCGGTGGAGACGGCATTAACCGCGGCGGCGGCCAGCCTCTCGAAGCTCCTGAGCACCGTCACCGGGTCGGCCTGCTTGGCCACGGCGTTCATCAGGCACTTCTGGCGGCCCATCCGGACGTAGTCGTCACTGAAGGTGCGGGACCTGCCGTACCAGAGCGCCTCCTCGCCCGACAGTTTGCGCCTGCCCGCCTCGATCAGGCCCTCGTTCTGCCTGCCGTACACGATGGGCTCCTTGATGCGGACCCGCACGCCGCCCATCGCGTCGACGATCTCCACGAAGCCCCACATGTCGACCATCGCGTAGTTGGTCACCTCGATCCCGAGGATGCCGCTGACGGTCCTCTTCAGCAGGGACGGCCCGCGGTGGTTCCTGGGCGTCCTGGGCATGATCTCGGGGTGGTCCTCGGCGTACTGGTAGACCTCGTTGAGCAGGCCGGGACTGTAGGGCGGCTCGCCCTGGAAGCCGTCGGGGAAACGCTCACGGGCCGGGCCGGGCGGCATGGGGACGTCCTCCAGGTTCCTCGGCAGCCCGAACAGCACGGTGTCACCGGTGCGGGTGTCCACACTGGCCACGGTCATGCTGTCGGTGCGGATGCCGACCCGGTTGGCCGCCGCGTCGGCGCCGATGAGCAGGATGTTGATCCGCTCGCGGCCGTTCCACGGGTCCACCGGGACGGGTGTGGCGCTCTTGGCGAACACCGAGGTCACCACGGTCTGGGAGACGTAGGCCAGCCGGGCCGCGTAGGCCATGGGGGCGATCACCACCGCGCACAGCAGGCCGATCGCGGTGGCCGACAGCAACTGGGCCGTGGTGGTGAGCGACTCCGGCCGGACGAGCAGGTAGGAGCGGATGATCACGGCCACCGTGGCGGTCGCCAGCAGCAGCGCGGCCAGCGCGAAGGCCCACAGCCAGACGGGTTGCACGGCGAGGGCGAGCAGCGCGGGTCCGGCGGTCAGCGCGGCGGTGGTGACGCCCGCGGCGAGGATCAGCTCGATCCCCAGCAGCAGGGCGCCCGCCAGGCGGCGGCCCACCCAGATGTGGGCCAGACCCCACACGACGGCCGAGCCCACCGCCAACGCCAGGCTTGCCCCGACACCCGCACGTCCCCCACTACCTGCCATTTTTCTAACATCTCCCGTCCGTCTCCCCCTTGCATCACAGGTTAGTAACGCTTTTCGGATGAATGGCCATGTGGCCGTACGACGCGCGGGCGCAGGCCGGTCAAGGTTCGGTGACCGGGGCACGCCGGGCCGGGGGAATGTCAAGTTCCAGTCAAAAACGACACTTAATTGGTTTTGCACCGTAAGTGGGGGGATTCCCAGGTAAGGCAGTGAAGGGGGACACCTGGTGCGTAAAGTGATCAGTGCTTTTCTGATCGTGCTCGGCTGTGTCCTCGCTCCGGTCGCCCTGTTCGGCTTCTGGACGGCGCACGCTCTCATCTCACCGGGGCGCTACGTCGAGAGCGTGGCGCCGATGGCCCGGAACTCGGACATTCAGGACGCCGTCGCCAACCGCGTCACCGGTGTGATGACCCAGCGGCTCCGCGGCCTGGGCGTCTCGGCCGCCGGTGACCTCGTCCGCACCTCGGTGCGGGCCAAGGTCACCGGCGACGGCTTTCCCACCGCCTGGGAGGAGATGAACCGGGGGGCGCACCGCAGGTTCCTCGCGGTCCTGTACGGCGAGGGCAGCCGGGAACCCACGCTGCGCAGCGACACCGTCTCCCTCGACCTCCACCCGGTGTGCGAGCTGGCCAGGCAGGAGCTGCTGGCGGCCGGGCTCGGGACCGCCGCCCGTCTGCCCGAGCTGCACCCCACGATCCGGCTCGCCCTCTCCGCCGACCTGATCAGGGTGGCCCCCGCCCAGAACCTGCTGGTCTCGCTGAAGTGGATCCTGCCTTTTCTGCCGCCCGCGCTGATGACGGCGGGGGTGCTCCTGGCCCGCGACCGTGAGACCGCGGTCGTCGGCGCGGGTCTCGGCCTGGCCGGAGGCATGTTCCTGCTGGCCCTCGCCCTGTCCCTGGCCCGCAACGTCTACCTGCCCGGCTCCACCGGTCACACGTTGCCCGTCGCCGCCGCGGTCGTCTTCTTCGACGCGGTGACCGGGACGCTGCGGACCGGCGTGCGGGTGTTCTTCGCGGCCGGGCTGCTCGTCGCCGGAACGGTCTTCGTCGCGAAGGTCGGGGTCCTGCGCGCCCGGCTTCCCGTCCCGCCACCGCCGCCCATGCTCACCAGTCTGCGGCGCCCGCGAAGGATGTCGCCGTGGGTCGGTAGCCGAGCCGGTCGCGAGCGGCCGTGATGTCGAGGGTCCGCTCGACGGCCAGGTGCCCCGCGGCGTAGCGGGTCAGGCGGGGCGGGTGGGGCCGGCGCAGCAGCCGGAACGCGGTCTCGGCGGCCAGGGCGGCGGGGCCGGCCAGCGAGAGCGGGAGGTAGGACGGCTCGGCGGCGATGCCGCGTTCCCGCAGGATCGCGCGCAGGGCGTCGTCCAGGACGACGGGCTCGGCATCGGTCACGTTGAAGACGCCATGCTCGACCGGGCCCGCGGCGGCGAGCAGGCAGGCCCGCGCGAGGTTGTCCACCGAGGTCAGGCTGATCCGCTGGCGCCCGTCGCCCACCGCGAACAGCCGCCCGCCCCGGACCGCGTCGAGCACCCGGGGCAGCAACGTGGTGTCGCCCCTGCCGTAGACGGCGTGCGGGCGCAGGATGACCGCCCGGTCCAGGCACCGCTCCGCGGCGGCCTTGGAGGCGCCGTAGGCGTTGGCGTACCGCCCGACCGGGGCCTCGTCCTCGGTGGCCAGCACGGTCGGCCGGAACGGGTCGTACACGCTGGCCGTGCTGACGTGTACGAACCTGGCGCCGGGGAACGCCGCGGCGGCGTTGCGGGTGCCGTCCACGTTGGCCGCCCAGATGTCGCGCGGCGGCCCCCAGTCCGTGACGCTCCCGGCGCAGTGGATCACCGCGTCCGCCTCGTCGAACTCCGGCCGTTCCCCCAGCAGGTCCCACGGTGTGTACGGCGCCCCGCCGACGTGCGCGGGGTCCACCGAGGACCGCCTGCCGAAGGCCGAGACGGCCCAGCCCTCGCGCGCCGCCGCCCGGCAGACCGCCCCGCCCACGAACCCGGAGGCGCCGGTCACCGCGACCCGCAGCCGCGGGCGGGACGGCCCCGTCCCGGTCCCGGCCGCGGATCCCGGCTCGGCCCCCGTCCCGGGCTCAGGCACGGCGGGCCACCAGGGCGCGCAGTGCGGCGCGGTCGAGCTTGTCGGCCCGCCCCGAGCGGGGGAAGGCGTCCAGGGTCTCGATCCGGTCGGGCAGCGCGGCGGCGTCCACGATCCCGGGCAGTGCCTTGCGCAGCAGGCTCTCGTCGTAGCCGTCCGCCGGGACGACCGCCAGTACGACCTCCTCGTCCCCCGTCTCCGGGTCGGCGAGCCCCACGATCGCGGCCTCGGCCACCCCGGGCAGCGCGGCGACGCCGGGTTCGTACAGGCCGGGGTAGATGTTGAACCCGTCGCGGAGGATCATGTCCTTCTTCCGGCCGAGCAGCACCAGCCGGCCCTCGTCGAGGCGGACCAGGTCCCCGGTGGCGACCTCCTGGAGCGGTTCCTCACCCAGGTAGCCCCGGGCGAGGTGGGGCCCGGAGACGAACAGCTCCCCGTCGTCGGCGATCCGGACGCCGACACCGGGCAACGGCGCCCCGAGCAGGTCCCCCCCGTCATGGGCCAGCTTCTCCCGCGCCGAGGCGACGGCGATCGGCAGCGCCTCGGTCATCGCGTAGACCGACAGCACCTCGGGCCCGGCCTCGACCGCCCGGCGGAGCACGCCCGGCGGGGCGGGCGCGGCACCGAGCAGCAGGTAGCGGAGCGTCCGCGGCAGCCTGGGGGTCTCGCGCAGGAGCCTGTCCAGGCGCACGGGGACGGCGAAGGTGTGGGTGGCCCGCCGCTCGGCCAGCTCCGCGGCCTGGTCCCCGCCGCCGGGCAGCGACCAGGTCGCCCCGGCCATCAGCGCGGGCAGCCCGAGCATCAGCTGGTCGGTGTGCACGACGTCGCCGGGGCCCAGCGGGAACGCGCTCCTGAACAGCTCCAGCCCGGCGGCCAGCGACCCCCGGGTGTGCACCACGCCCCGGGGGCGCGCGGTGGTCCCCGAGGTGAAGATCACTGCCGCCGCCTGGTCCGCCACCGCCCGGTCCGTCATCCGGTCCGCTGCCGCCTGGTCCGCCGCCCCGCCCTGTCCGGCCCGGCCGGCGAAGTCGCGCAGGACCCGGGAGAACCGCAGCGCGCCGCGGGGGACGCCGGGCAGCCACGGGCCCGTGTAGAGGTGCCGTACGGGCCTGCCCGGGAGCGGCTCGCGGAGGTTGGGCAGGAGCAGGCCCCGGCGGCGGGCGAGACCCTTCAGCGGCCCGTTCAGGAGGTGGAGCAGCGACTCGGTGACCACCCAGGCCGGCCGGGTGGCCGCCATGCGGGCGGCCAGCACGTCGGGAGCCAGCCCGGGATCGGCGAGCACGAGCGTCCCGCCCGCCGCCACCGCCCCCAGCGCCAGCACCACCGCGTCCACCCCGGGCCGCACCGCGAACATCACCCCGTCTCCGGGCCGCAACGCCCCGCCGGCGTCCCCGCCGGACATCACCTCGCGGACCACGGCCACCCGGCGGGCCAGTTCGCCGTAGGAGATCTCGCGGCCCCGGCCGTCGATGAGGGCGGTCCGGCCCGGCTCCCGCCCGGCGGTGGCCGTGATTCCGCTGACGATGTCGTTCATGCCGCGCTGATCCACAGGTTCTCGTAGGTGGGGATGAGGACCCGCCTGGCCGCGCGCCGCCCGACGACGCGCACCCGGTGGGCGAGCAGGACGGCGGCCACCGCGCGGATCTCCGCCAGGGCGAGCGGGTAGCCGATGCAGAAGTGCGGTCCGGCGCCGAACCAGAGCCGCCGCAGCTCGGGCGGGTGCCCGCGGGACGGGTCGAACGGGCCGTACGCCCTGGCGCAGTTGTGGGTGACGATCAGCACCCGGTCGCCCGGCCGTACGGGCACCCCGCCGACGTGCGCGGCCACGCTCACCGAGCGCAGCATCACCGGGGTCGGCGTGGTGACCCGCATGGCCTCCTCGATCACCCGGTCCAGGTCGTCCACCGGGGTTCCGTGGTCGTGCAGGAGGGCGACGAGCCGGGGGACGAAGGTGGCGACCGTCTCGGTGCCCGTCAGGAAGAACGCCCCGGCCGCGCCCCTGGCCTCGGCGGCGGACAGCCCCAGGGCCCGCATCCGGCCCATGACCGTGGACTCGTCCCCGGCCTCGTAGGCGGCCTGGGCGATGTCGCCGATCCGGTCCAGCACCCGCCGGGCGATCGCCACCTGCCGCTCCGAGAGCCGCCGCGAGCGCAGCGAGACCATCGAGACGACGCGCTCCCCGTCCGCGAACAGCTCGCGGGCCCGCGCCTCGGAGACCTCGCCCAGCCCGATCACCCGGCAGATCACCGCCCCGGCCATCACCCGCATGGCGTCCACCAGGTCCACGGTCTCGCCCCGGGCCAGCCGCGTCGACAGGTCCGCGAGCGGGCGCCGCAGCACGTCGTCCACCTGCGCGGAGACGTACGAGGTGGTGAACAGCGGCATCAGCTTCCTGCGCAGTGCGAGGTGCGCCGGGCCCTCCATGTTGAGCAGTACGGAGGGGCCGAGCACCGGCGTCCACAGATCACCCGGCGATCCGGGGCCGTCCTTGCGGAAGCGCTCGTCCGTCAGCACGGCGCGCGCGACGGCGGCGTCGTTGACCACGACTCCCAGGCCGGGAACCCGGACCACGGGGCCCAGGCGGGCCAGCAACCGCATGAGCGGGTAGACCACGGGATGCGCGGCCAGATAGAGCCGGGTCTCGTGGTTCACCGGATGTCGATCACTTCGGGACGGTAGTGGTGGTCGGCGTACCAGGCCAGGGTGCCCACCAGCCCGTACGCCCGGAGCCTGCGCACCGAGCCGAAGACCACCACGTCGCGGCGTGAGGCGTACGCGGAGGTGAGCATCCGCACCCGGTTGACCAGCGCCCGGTCCTCGTGCACCTCCTCGATCGCGGTCCTGGGGAAGCCGCCCGCCCGCTGGTAGAGGTCCGCGGTGATGGCGAGGGCGCAGCCGGGCATCATCACGTACGGGCCCCGGTAGCGCGGATCCCGGTTGCCCGGCCGGAAGCGCCCGAAGGTCGCCGCCACCTGGATCACGAACGGGATGAGGTGGCGTTCCCAGAGTTTCAGCGGGAACTCGTCGGTCCGGGGCCGCAGCCGCCCGCCGACCATCTCCAGGCCGTCACCGAACGCCCGCCGGATGTTGCGCACCCAGTCCGGGCGGGGCAGGCAGTCGGCGTCGGTCCTGGCCAGGTGGGTCGCGCCGCGCGCGATGGCGTGGCGCATGCCGGTGTCGGAGGCGGCGCCCGTGCCCTTCCTGGTCTCCACGATCACCTCGACGCCGCGCCGCCGCACGATCTCGGCGGTGCCGTCGGTGCTCGCGTTGTCCACCACGAGCAGCGTGAAGTCCCGGTCGTCCTGCCCGGCCAGTGCTTCCAGCGTCGCCTCGATGCCCGCCGCCTCGTTGTAGGCGGGGACGATCACCCACAGGTCCATCACATCTCCGCCAGCATCACGCCGGTGCTGATCCCGCCGCCGAGCCCGAGGAGCGCCACCCGGTCGCCCGGCTGCCAGCCGCCGAGCGCGAGCTGGAGCGGGAGCGAGGTCGAGGCGCAGTTGCCGTGCTCGGGCAGGCTGACCACGAGTTTGTCCTCGGGGATCTGCAGCACCCCGGCCAGGAAGCGCAGGTAGGGCAGGGCCACCTGGTGCACCGCCACGATCGCGAAGTCGTCCCAGGTCAGCCCGGTGCGCTTGAGCGCGTTGAGGAAGATGTCCGGGCCGGCCAGCTCGAACGCCTCCTTGAGCCTGCGCCCGTCGCCCCGGAAGTAGGAGTACTCCGGGTCGCGCGGGTGCGCCGAGCCGCCGCCCGGCAGCGTGCCGATCGCCCACGCCGTGGAGTCGGCCGCGAAGTCGCGGTAGAAAATGCCACGTTCCATATCCGCGGTGACGAGCACCGCGGCCCCGGTGTCCGACAGCGTGTAGCCCGCGAAGGAGTCGACGAACTGCGCGCGGTCCCTGACCCGCCACCGGATCGCCCGTGACGGCACCTCGCCCGAGCAGACCAGCACCTTGCGGTGCGCGCCGGACAGGATCAGCGCCTCGGCGACCTGGATCCCGTTCAGCATGCTGTTGCAGGCGTTCTTGACGTCGAACACCGGGCAGGAGAGCCCGAGTTTGGCCGCCACGATGTGCGCGGTCGCGGGCTCGACCATGTCCTGCGAGGCCGACGCGAAGATGAGCAGGTCGACGTCCGCGTGGTCGAGCCCGCGCGCCGCCTCCGCGGCCAGGTCCGAGGCCTGCTGGTCGTCGCCGGCCACATGGCGCGTGCGGATCCCCGTCAACCGCTCTATGACGCCTCCGTGGGGCACGTAGCCCTCGATCCGCCGCTCCACGTCCGCGCTGGACAGGGTCCGTTCCGGCAGACAGGTCGCGACGCCCGTGATCCGGGCTCTCATCGATCTCCCTCGATAGCGTCAAATCTCCATATATTCGCGCAATGTATCGGAAAGGCCGTCATTTGTCCTGGTCATGAGGGCGAGATATGGCTCATGGCCGGGGTAATCGGAACGGTGCGCCCCCCGTCAGGCGGGGTCCACCGGGTCCGTCGGTTCTGCCGGTTCTGTCAGGACAGTTGGGTCTGCCGGGGTCGCCGGGTTTGTTGGCCCCGCGCGGGGACGGGCCGCGGCGGTACGGGGCGGTACGGGGTGGTGGGGTACGGCGGTCGCGTACGGCGCCGGGCGGGGAGTGACGATCCGGGACGGCGCGACGTGGCGGCGCGACGTGGCGGGGCGGACCCCGGCTCCCACCGGGCATGAGCGACCCTCATATGGGTAGCCGGTGTCGCCATGAGCGACGTTCGGACGGGGACGGTGACCACGAAGGTCCCCGCGCGGTTGGACCGGCTGCCATGGTCACGATGGCACTGGATGATCATTATTGGCCTCGGCACCGTCTGGATCCTCGACGGTCTTGAGGTGACCATCGTCGGCAACCTCTCCGCCCAGCTCGCCAAGGAGGGCAGCGGTCTGGCGATCACCCAGGCCCAGGTCGCCGGCACGGCCGCCGCCCTCTACGTGGCCGGAGCGTGCCTCGGGGCGTTGTTCTTCGGCTGGCTCACCGACCGGTTCGGGCGCAAGAAAATGTTCATCATCACCATGGTGGTCTACCTTGTCGCCACCGCCGCGACGGCGTTCTCCTTCTCCGCCTGGTGGTTCTTCCTGTTCCGTTTCCTCACCGGGTTCGGTATCGGCGGCGAGTACGCCGCCATCAACTCGGCCATCGACGAGCTCATCCCGAGCCGCCACCGGGGCCGGATCGACATCATCATCAACGGCAGCTACTGGCTCGGTGCCGCGGGCGGCGCGCTGCTGACCGTGCCGTTGCTGAACAACCTTCCCGTGAACATCGGCTGGCGTGTCGCGTTCGGCCTGGGCGTGGTGCTCGGCCTGGCCATCCTGCTGGTCCGCAGGCACGTGCCGGAGAGCCCGCGCTGGCTGTTCATCCACGGCCGGGACCGGGAGGCCGAGAGGCTGGTCGACGAGGTCGAGGAGCGGGTCGAGCAGGAGAAGGGCGTGCGGCTGGAGGAGCCCTCGCGGTCGATGACCATCCACCAGCGCAGGTCGATCGGGTTCGGGCAGATCGCGCACACCATGGTCGCCCGCTACCCCAGGCGTACGGTCCTCGGCCTGTCGCTCTTCGTCGGGCAGGCGTTCCTCTACAACGCCATCACCTTCGGGTACGCGCAGATCCTGTCGACCTTCTTCGGTATCGACACCGACGCCGGATACTTCTTCGCGGTCATCGCGATCGGCAACTTCCTCGGCCCGCTGCTCCTCGGGCGGTTCTTCGACACGGTCGGCCGCGTTCCCATGATCTCCGGCACCTACATCGGGTCCGGTCTGCTGCTCCTCGGCACGGCATGGTTGTTCAACCAGGGCGTACTGACCGCGGTCACGCTGACCGCCTGCTGGTGCGTGGTGCTCTTCTTCGCCTCCGCCGGGGCGAGCGCCGCCTACCTGACCGTCAGCGAGATCTTCCCGATGGAGACGCGGGCCATGGCCATCGCCTTCTTCTACGCGATCGGCACCTTCGTCGGCGGCGTCGCGGGTCCGCTGGTCTTCGCCGGTCTCGTCGAGAGCGGAAGGCCCGGTGACACCGCGCTGGCCTTCTGCATCGGTGCGACGCTCATGATCGTGGCAGGGCTGGTGGAGGTCTTCCTGGGGGTCAGGGCCGAGGGGAAGGGGCTGGAGGACATCGCCCGGCCGCTGAGCGCCGCCGCGCGTTGAGGGGCTTCGGAGTCCGAGCGCCGCCGCGCGTGGGGGGCTCCGGAACTTGAGCGCCGCCGCGCACTGAGGGCTGACGCCGTGCGCCGCGCGCCGGGAGATCCGGAGCGCTGAGCGCCGCCGCGCGTCGCGGACCGGCCTTGTGCGCGAGGCCGTTGGACGGAAGGGAGGCTTGATACGATAGTGATTATCATTTGAGCACCTGTTCAGGAGTATGCCCATGAAAGCCGCCGCCCGCCTGGACACGTGCACGACCGTCGAGCCCGACGAGGCCAGGGTGGCGGCGACCCGCGACCGGCTCGTCACCTCGGACGAGGCCACCCGGCTGGCCGAGCTGTTCCGGCTGCTGGGCGACCCGACCCGGGCCCGGTTGCTGTACGCGCTGCTCGAAGCCGGTGAGTTGTGCGTCTGCGATCTCACCGAGACGGTCGAGGTCAGCGACACCGCCGTCTCGCACGCGCTGAGGCTGCTGCGGACGGCGGGCATCGTGGCCAGCCGCCGGTCCGGCCGGATGATCTACTACCGTCTCGCCGACGCCCACGTCCGCATGCTCCTCGACCTCAGCCGCGAGCACCTGCGTCACGAGATCGTGGAGGGCTGACCCGCGGGGTTGCCCGGGAGCGGCCGCGGCCCTGCGTCCCGTCGCCCGCCCTCGTCCGCGTGGTCACGCCACCGCCCCGCGCCTCATAAGATCGTTGACCATGCTCGGCGGTGTCGCCCGGGCGGCTCGCACCCTCATGTCCGGACCGGCCCGCCGAGCGGTCGCGGACCCGTGAGCCCACCGGGCGGTGGTGTCCTGCCCGCGTTCCGGGGCAGGAGGGTCCTCCTTGATCATCCGATCGCCGGGACGGCCCGGCGCTTGGTGGTCATCTCGATGGAGGTTACGCATGCGTGGTACGGCTCGCGCGCTCGCCGCGGCGGTCGCCGCTCTCACCCTCGGCCTGGTCGCGGCCTGCTCGGGTGCCGGTGACGGGCAGGGCGGTGACAAGCCGGTCGGCCAGGCCCGGTCCCCCGAGGGCCGGAAGACCGTCACCCTGAAGTACTGGACCTCGTTCCCGGCCGAGACGACCCTCGAGAAGGCGCTCGCCGCCTTCGAGCAGAAAAACCCCGGCATCGAGGTCGAACTGGACGTGTTCGACGAGGCCGAGTACCGCAAACGGCTGCCCGAGGCCCTGAAGGACGGGGAGGAGATCGACGTCGTCGGCCTCCCGGCCCCGGAGACGGCCGACACGGTCAAGGACAGGCTCCGCCCGGTCTCCGACTGGGAGAAGGCGCTCCCGGGCGGCTGGCGGTCCAGGCTCGACGAGCGCGTGATCGGCCAGGCGACCGAGGCGACCGGGGACGGCACGCTCTACTCCGTCCCGATGGGTTCCACCGGCGGCGTGGTCATGTACGTCAACGCCGCGCTCCTGTCCGAGCTCGCCGAGGACCTGCCCGAGAGGGCGGCGGACCTGGAGTCCATCGTCACCCGGGTCAAGAAGGAGCTTCCCGATGTCCGGCCGATCGTCTTCTCGGGCGAGCCGCGCCGGTTGGAGGAGATCCTGTTCACCCTCTCCGGTCAGACGGACCCGTCGCTCGCCGGTGACGTGCTCGCCGGTCGCAAGCCGTGGAACAGCCCCGCGCTGGTCTCGGCGCTGACCGACTACGCCTCGCTCTTCGCGCGGGGCGTGATCGACAAGTCCGTGCTGGACCTCAAGGGTGACGGCCCGGTGGAGCTGTTCGGCCAGGGCCGGGCCCTGTTCCTGGTGGACGACTCCGCCCAGGCCCGCCTGCTGTCCGCCGACTACCGCAAGACCGCCGGGATCTCCCTCGACGACGTCGGCGCAGGTGCCTTCCCCGTCCTCCGGCCCGGTGGCAAGCCCGTCGCCCGAGGTCTGGCCGCGGGTCTCGCCGTGCCCACGTCGTCCAAGCACGTGGAGGAGGCGGCCAAGCTGGTCGAGTTCCTGGCGATGGGGGACGGCGTCCGGACGTGGTCCGCGGACCTGACGATGGTCCCCGCCCTCAAGGATTTCCAGACGGACCCCGCGGCGCTCACCACCGACGCCGCGAAGGACGGCTACGCGAGGATCCGGGAGCTCGTCGGCACCGGCGGCCCCGCGCGCCACTCGACCGAGGCCTTCCTCGACGAGGTGGAGGGCGGGGTCATCGGCGACCTCGTCCGCGGCCGGACCACCCCGAAGAACGCGGCGGACAAGCTGGACAAGGAGTGGGCCGGCGGCCGTTACGCCGGCAGGTGACCGGTCCCGGCCCCGGGTCATGTTCCGGCGGGGACCGGAGCCTGACGCCGGGCCATGTTCCGGTGTGACCGGTGTTCGGCTCCGGGGCACGCTCCGGCGGGAACCCGAGCCCGGCCCCGGGTCATGTTCCGGCGGGGACCGGTTCCGGCGCCGCCGGGCGGAAGACGCGGCGGTAGGCCGTCGGCGAGACGCCGATGGCCGCCTGCAGGTGCTGGCGGAGCGAGGCGGCGGTGCCGAACCCCGCCCGCAGGGCGACGCCGTCGACCGGCAGGTCGCTGGTCTCCAGCAGGCGGCGGGCCAGTTCCACCCGCTGCCGGATGAGCCACTGCCCCGGGCTCAGCCCCACCTCGTCGCGGAAGCGCCGGGTGAAGGTGCGGCGGCTCATCCGGGCGTGGGCGGCCAGCTCGCTGAGCGGGAGCGGCCGGTCCAGGTGCTCCAGCGCCCAGGCCCGGGTCGCCGAGGTGGTGGCGGTGGACGGCTCCGGGACGGGGCGTTCGATGAACTGGGCCTGGCCGCCGTCCCGCCACGGCGGCACGACGCAGCGCCGGGCCACCTGGTTGGCCACCTCGGTGCCGTGGTCGCGCCGGACGATGTGCAGGCAGAGGTCGATCCCGGCGGCCACCCCGGCCGAGGTGAGCACGTCCCCGTCGTCCACGAACAACACGTCCGGGTTGACCTTGACCCGGGGGAACAGCTCCTGGAAGTGCCTGGAGTGGCTCCAGTGGGTGGTCGCGGGTCGGCCGTCGAGCAGCCCGGCCGCGGCGAGCACGTACGAGGCGGTGCAGATGGAGACCAGGCGGGTGCCCGGCCGGATGCCCGAGAGCGCCTCGGCCAGGGGCGCGGGGAGTCGTCCTTCGGTGTATATCGCGCCGAGCGCGTGGGTGGCCGGGATGACCACGGTGTCCGCGCCGGCCAGTGCCTCGGCCCCGTGGCCGACCGTGATGGAGAAGTCGGCGTCGCTCCGGACCGGCCCGCCGTCGACCGTGCAGGTGATCACCTCGTAGAGCGGTGTCCCGTCCGGGAGCTTGGCACCCCCGAAGATGCGGGGCGGGATGCCCAGCTCGAAGGGGATGACCCCGTCCAGCGCCAGCACGACGATCCTGTGCATGGCCTGATTCTTGCATAAGCCATATCCGGGCCACCCGTCCCGGACCCTTTCCACACCGGTTCCCGCGTCAGACGGGGATGCTCGTCGACAGCGGCAGCCGGAGGATCAGGCGGGCTCCGCGGCCGTTGGCACTGTCGGCGGCGTACAGCTTGCCCTGGTGGGCCACCGCGATGTCCCGGGCGATGGGCAGGCCCAGGCCGGTCCCCCCGGCGTCGCGGCTGCGTGCCGAGTCGAGGCGGGTGAAGCGCTGGAAGACCCGCTCGCGTTCCTCGGGCGGGATGCCGAGCCCGTCGTCGGTCACCTCCAGCACGGCCTCGCCGTCCTCGCCGGCGACCCGGATCCGCACCTCGCTCATCGCGTGCCGCTCGGCGTTGGCGAGCAGGTTGGTCAGCAACCGGGTCAGCTGGAGCCGGTTGCCCTGCACCAGGACGCCGGGCTGGAGGTTCAGCAGCACCCGGTGCCGGGACGGCCGCCGCTCCACCTCCGTGGTGACGAGCGCGGCGAGGTCGACCGCCTCCGGAGAGGCGTGCACCCCGGCGTCGAGCCGGGCGAGCAGGAGCAGGTCGTTGACGATGGCCTGGAGTCGCTCGGCGTCGTTCAGCGCGGAACATATCGTCACCGCCGGGTCCTCGGCCTCGGGGTCGGCGAGCGCCAGTTCGAGCTTGGTGCGCAGCCCGGTCAGCGGGGTGCGCAGCTCGTGGGAGGCGTCGGAGGCGAAGCGGCGCTGGTTCTCCACGGCCCGCTCCAGCTTGTCGAGGGTGGTGTTGATGGCCTCGGTGAGCTGCGTCACCTCGTTCCGGGTCTCGGGGACGGAGATCCGGCGGCTGAGGTCCGAGGCGGTGATCTCGGCCATCTCGGCGCGGATCCGCGCCACCGGTTCGAGGGTCCGGCCGATCATCCGCCAGGTCAGCCAGCCGAGCAGCGCGAGGAGCGCGACGCAGAAGAGCCCCAGGGCGATCTCAAGGGTGAAGGTGCTGAGCACCGGCGGGTGGATTCCCGCCGCGTAGACCACCACGTCCCCGTAGGCGGAGATCTTGTTCCGGACCCCCACGATGGCGAAGCACGTCCGGTTCCCGTCGGGGGAGGTCACGCAGGAGGTCGTGTCCACGCGGAGGTCGCCGCTGGTCGGCCGAGCCCTGGTCATCGGGGGCTGCCCCTTCATCGCCGGACTGGCGGCGACCACCGTGCCGTCGCGCCCGATGATCTGAAGGCGGATGATCCGGTTCGACGGCGGGATGGTCTCCACCCTCGGCCCGTCGTCGGCGGCGACGGACGCCTTCCTGGCCGCCTCGGCGGTGCTGTTGACGAGGTCCGCCAGCACCATGGCCCGTACCCCCTGCGATGTCGCCAGCGCCCCCGCCCCGAGGATCAACGCGAAGGCGACGAGCGTGGTGAGGGTCACCCGGCTTCTGATCGAGCGCGGGCGTCGCAGTCTAGGCACTTTCCCCCCTGAAAAGCGGCTTTGACATAAAAAGTCGCCATTCGTCCTATTTGTAGGCGGTCGATGTTCACGGGGGCGTAAAGACCGGTCAAGCTTTTTAGTTGAAAAGAGCAATGGCTCCGAGTTCGCTCCGGGAGGCGACGCCCAGCTTGGGGTAGGCCTTGTACAGGTGGTAACCGACCGTGCGCGGACTGAGAAAGAGCTGGGCGGCGATGTCGCGGTTGGACAGGCCCTGCGCGGCCAGGCGGACGATCTGCAGCTCCTGGGGAGTGAGCCTGGCCAGCACTCCGGGCGCGGGCGCGGCCGGCGCCGCGGACCCGGTGGCGCCCAGCTCCGTGCGCGCCCGGTCGGCCCACGGGCCGGCCTCCAGTCGCTCGAAGGTCTCCAGCGCGGACCGCAGGTGGGTGCGGGCATCGGCCTTCCTGCGGGCGCGGCGCAGCCACTCGCCGTAGAGCAGCTCGGTCCTGGCCCGCTCGAAGGGCCGCCCGCCGAGTTCCAGCGCCGCGGTGAAGTGCTCCTCCGCGTCCTCCAGGAGGGCGCGGCAGCGCAGCACCAGGGACTCGGCCCACGGGCGGCGCGTCGTACGGGCCCATTCCCGGTAGCGGGCGAAGGCGCCGGCCACGCGTTCCGGGGCGCCGAACCGCACGGCCGCCTCGACCAGGTCGGGCACGCACCGCGTCTCGGCCACCTGGTGCCCGCCGGCGAAGGGCTCCAGCCGGGACAGCGCCACCTCCACCCGGCCGTGGCCGAGGTCGAGCACGCCCCGCGCCCAGAGCGCCCACCGCGCCCCGGCCACGCCGCCCATGAGCGCCTCGTCCGCGTGTCGCGCGCAGCGCTCCTCGTCACCCTCGAGCGCGGCGTGGTAGGCCAGGAAGCCGTTCATCTGGCTGACCCACTGCCCCTGCCCGGCGTCGCGCGCGATGCGCAGGCTCTCGGTGGCGGTGGTCAGCGCGTCGCGGGGCCGTCCGCCGAAGAGCTCGGTCTCGGCGAGGAAGAACAGCAGCGCCGGCAGCACCCCGATGCTGCCCAGGGCGCGGCTCTCGGCCACCAGCGCCGCCGCGACCTCGCCCACCTCCTCGTCCTGCCCGGCCACCAGCCCGACCCCGCACGCCTGGACCAGGTCCCGCGGATCGCCCGCCCCGGCCTGCCGGGCCCGGGCGACCACCCCGGTCAGCGACGGCGGGGCCTCGCTCCGGGACAGGACCGCGGTGACGAACTCGACGACCGGCGCCATCGGGTCGTCCGGGGGCAGGTCCAGGGCGCCGAGCCTGGCCGCGGCGCGGTCGAGTTCGGGCGCGCCGAGGTACCAGGCGCTGTGCGTCGCCTGCATCAGCATCCGCGCCGCCCGCCCGCCGCTCACCGCCGCCGCACCCGCGAGCAGCGCCTCGTACGCGGTGTGCGGCGATCCCCGGAGGAAGTCGGCGGTCGCCCGCACGTGCGTCAGCCGCACCCGGAGTTCCGTCTCCCGCGCTTCTCCCGTCCGCCCGGCCAGGGAGACGAGCCGCCGGGAGCCCCGCTCGGCGAGTGAGGCCGCCCGATCCGCCTCACCCGCCCAGGCAGCGGCCTCGGCGGCCAGCGTGAGCCGGAGCGCCTGCGCCCGCGGCTCCGCGCTCAGCCGGGCCGCCCGCTCGTAGGCGGTGGCCGCGGCGGCGTACCCGCTGCGGCCGCTCGCCCGCACGGCGGTACGCTCCAGCTCGGCGGCCACCTCCTCGTCGGGTCCCGTCGCGGCCATGGCCAGGTGCCAGGCACGCCGGTCGGCGTCCTCGGGGCGGTCCAGCACGTCGGCCAGCGCCCGGTGCACGGCCAGGCGCAGGCTGGGCGGGATCCCCTGGTAGACGGCCGCCCTGACCAACGGGTGGCGGAAGGTCATGGTCCCCTCGTCGACCCGGACCAGCCCCGCGCGCTCGGCCGGGTGCAGATCCTCCAGGAAGTCGCCGAAGCGGGCCGCCGCCCGCAGTACGACGTCCAGGTCACCGGTGTCCTCGGCCGCGGCCACCGCGAGCAGGCCCTGCGTCGCCTCGGGCAGCACCCGGACCTGGCCGAGGAAGGCGTCCTGGACCCGGCTGGTGAGCGGGAGCGCCGTGCCGTCGGAGGGCGCGGCGGCGGGCAGTTCGATCAGCGCGAGCGGGTTGCCGCGCGCCTCGGCCAGCACGCGGTAGCGGACGACGGGGTTGATGTCGGCGCCCAGCAGGGCCGCCGCGGCGGCGGGGTCGAGCCCCCGGACCGGCAGCTCCGGCACGCCCGGTGCGACGAACGGCTCCCGGGCGGCGAAGAGCACCGTCACCCCCTCGGCGTCCAGCCGCCGCGCGGCGAACAGCAGCGCGTCGACGGACGCGCGGTCCAGCCACTGGGCGTCGTCCACGAGCACCAGCAGGGGGCCGTCCTCGGCCAGCTCCGACAGCAGGGAGAGCACCGCCAGGCCGATCAGGAGCCGGTCGCCGGCCTCCACCGAGGCCAGTCCGAAGGCGGCGCGCAGCGCCCTCTCCTGCGGCGCGGGCAGCGCCGCGGCCCGGTCGAGCACCGGCCGCAGCAGCAGGTGCAGCCCGGCGAAGGGCAACTCCGCCTCCGACTCCACCCCGGTGCCGCGGATCACCCGCATGCCGTCCGCGGCGTCGGCCGCGTAGCCGAGCAGCGCGGTCTTGCCGATCCCCGGCTCGCCCCGGATGAGGAGGGCGCCGCTGCGGCCCGCGCGGCACTGCGCGAGCAGCCGGTCGATCACGGCCTGCTCGGCGTCTCTCCCACGCAGCATGCTCGCACCTTACTCAACCCGGACGATCAGGGCTCGACCGGGACGATCAGGAGCCGCTGCACGAGTCGTGCGTGGCGTCGAAGCCCTTGAGGCTGTCCGTGTCGTCCCGGGGAAGCTCCTTGAGCCCCTGCCAGTCGTCACCGATCGTCAGCACGAGCCGCCCCGTGGTCGCCCGGGCGACGGGCAGGCCGGTCGAGGCCAGCAGGTCACGGCTGAGGGTGGGCGCCTTGGCCGCGCCGTTCGGCGAGTAGGCGATCGTGGTCTTCGGGTACGGCTTGTGCCGCGCGTCGCCGACCCTGGCGATGTGGTAGCCGCGCTCCTCCAGCTGGACGGCGACCAGGGTGGCCAGGCCCGACCGGGTGGTCCCGTTGCGCACCTCGACCTGGATCTTCGACCGGGGCACCCGGGACTGCCCGCCCTTGACCCCGGACCCGGCGATCGCCTGGTCCGTCGCGACGATCCGGAACAGCTTCGTGCTCTGCGGCTGGACCCACTCCACCCGGCCGGGGTAGGTGAGCGAGTAGCGCCAGGGGGTGGTGATGAAGTGGATCTGCCCGGCGGCCAGGCCCTGGGCGCTGACCGCCAGGTCCTTCATGACGCTCGGGGTCAGGCCCGGGTCGGTGGTCACCGAGCTGGTCGCCGCGTCCAGGAAGGAGTAGAGCCGGGCGGGGTCGGTGAGCGTGTCGCCGCTCATGACCTTCTTGACCATGGAGGCGATGAACATCTGCTGGCGCTGGATGCGCCCGATGTCCGAGCCGTCGCCCAGGCTGTAGCGGGCCCGGACGTAGCCCAGCGCCTGCTCGCCCTTGAGGACCTGGCGTCCGGCGGGCAGGTGGAGCAGGGCCTTCTTGTCGTCGATCGGCTCCGGGACGCAGACCTCCACCCCGCCGATCGCGTCGACCATGCCCTTGAAGCCGGTGAAGTCGACCTTCACGAAGTGGTCGATGTGGATGCCGGTGAGCGCCTCGACGGTCTTCCAGGTGCAGGTGATGCCGCCGGAGTTGAACGACTCGTTGATCAGGCCCAGGTGCGCCTGCTGGCCGGGCAGGCCCTGCCGGGCCCGGCAGGCGGGGAGCTGGACCATCGAGTCGCGGGGGAAGCTGATGACCATCGCGTTGTCCCGCTTGGGGGAGATGTGCGCGAGCATGATCGTGTCGGTCCGCTCGCCCGCGACCCGGCCGTACCTGGCGTTCTTGCCGTTGCGCTGGTCGGAGCCGACGATCAGCACGTTCAGCGCCTTGCCGGCGACCTTCGCGGGCCGGCGTCCGAGATCCTCCGGCTGGACGTCGACGTGCTTGACGTTGCCGGTCAGCTTGACGTAGGCGCCGGTCACCGTGCCCGCCACGCCGAGCACGACGGCGGTGACGGCGGCCACCAGCCACCACAGCCACCTGCGGCGCGGCCGGGGCGGGCGCCGTCCGGACGACTTGGGGGGCACGTCGATCAGTCCGCTGCTCACGTGTCTCCTGGAGGGGAGGGGCCATGGCGTGCGCCCGTGGCCGATGAGCCGTATTCCGGCCGCCGCCGAGTGTACTGATCTTCAGCCCGTTCGGTGCGGACCTCTCCCGTCCTGCCCCGTCCCGCCGCATCCAGGCCCGTACGCATGATCTCGCCCCGTCCTGCCGTGCCCCGTCCCGTGTACGGAGTCCTACCCCCTCGTGTCGGATGCTCTCCGTGCTGCTCCGCCGGTGAGGTTCTGTCCCGGGGAAGCGCCTGTTACGATCCGCCGGTGGTCATCCGTGACGGGAATCTCGGCGACGTCCCCGCCGTCCTGGCGATGTTCGACAGCGCGGTGGCGTGGCTGGTCGCCCGGGGGCGCACCGGCCAGTGGGGCAGCGAACCGTTCTCCGCCGACCCGGCCCGCGTCGAGCGGGTCACCGCGTGGGCGACGTCCGGCTGGATGCGCATCGCCGAGCTCGACGGCAGGCCCGCGGGCTCCGCGGTGGTGGGGGCGCCGGTGCCGTACGTCGCCCCGGCGTCCGAGCCCGAGCTGTACGTCCAGAGCCTGGTCATCGACCAGAGGTTCCACGGCCGCGGGGTCGGCGCCGCCCTGCTGGACCGCGCCCGCGCCGAGGCCGTGGCGCTGGGGGTCGGGCTGCTCCGGGTCGACTGCTACGCCGGTGACGACGGCCGGCTGGTGAAGTACTACGAGGGTCAGGGCTTCGCCAGGGCCGAGACGTTCAGCGTCGGAGACTGGCCCGGCCAGGTTCTCCAGATGCGGCTCCTCCCGGACCGGGTTGACCTCGACCAAGGTTGAGGTCGCACCCTGGTCAGTGCAGCCTGATCAGAGGGGGACCACCGTGCTCGACATCGCAGTCATCATCGCAAGCACTCGCGAGGGGGGCGTCGGGACGAGGGTGGGCCGGTGGTTCCTGGACGAGGCCGGCCGCCGCGGCGACCTGCGGCTGGACGTGATCGACCTGGGCCGTACCCCGCTTCCCCCGATCCAGCCCGCGCGTTCGGGCGGTCGCGGTCCGGGCGGCACCGGCGGGCTGAACGGTTCGGGCGACTCCGGTGGTCCGGGTGACTCCGGCGGTTCCGGTGGCTTCGGTGGTTCGGGTGGCTTCGGTGGTTCGGGCGGTTCCGATGGTTCGGGCCGGCTGAACGGCTCCGGCGGCTCCGGCGGCTCCGGCGGCTCGGGCGGCACCGGTGAGGAGGCCCGCGCGCTCGCCGCGAGGATCGGCGCCGCCGACGGTTTCGTGGTGGTCACCCCGGAGTACAACCACGGCTACCCCGCCGCGCTGAAACTGGCCGTCGACGCCGTCCGCCGGGAGTGGGCGGCCAAGCCGGTCGGCTTCGTCTCCTACGGCGGGGTCTCCGGCGGTCTGCGCGCGGTGGAGCAGCTCCGCCTCGTCTTCGCGGAGCTGCACGCGGTCACCCTCCGTGACACCGTGAGCTTCCACGGCGTGCACGACGGCCGGTTCGGCGGGAGCGGCGGCCTGGCGGACCCCTCCGGCGCCCCGGCCGCGGCCAAGGTCATGCTCGACCAGCTCGTCTGGTGGGGCACCACCCTGCGCGAGGCCCGCGCGGCCCGGCCCTACCGCGTCTGACGCTCCCCGCCGGCCGGCGCCCCTGCCGCCGTCCCGCCGGGGTTCCTGCTCGTCCGCCGGCCGGCGCCCCTGGCGCCGTCCCGCCGGGGTTCCTGCTCGTCCGCCGTCCCGCCGGAGGCGCTTTCCCGTCCCCCACCGCTGCCGGGCGGTCCTTGGGGCGGCCGCTCCCGCCGGGCCCGCGGTTCCTCGCCCTGCCCGATCCGACCGGCCTGATCCTTCCCCCCGGGGGCCGTCATGCGGATGAAACTTCCAAGAGGGAGGATTGTCAGGGTATTTCCAAAATTTGGGGGATTCTTGGTTGGCGCACTCGATCACCGCTACCGCGGTGAGCACCCCATCCGTACGCTCGCCTACCTCTTCCGGGAAGAACGCCTCAAGCTGATCGCGGCGGTCGTCGCCTTCCTGCTCAAGCACAGCCCCACCTGGTCGCTGCCGCTGGTCACCGCCAACGTCATCGACGTCGTGATCGGCCGGAGCCCGATCGCGAACCTGTGGCTCAACACGGGTGTGCTGCTCGTCCTGCTGCTCCTCAACTACCCCTTCCACCTGCTCTACGTACGCTGCATGCACGGCGCCATCCGCCGGGTGGGCACCAGTCTGCGCTTCGCGCTCTGCCGGCGCATGCAGCAGCTCTCCATCGGCTACCACTCGCGGGTCAGCGCCGCCGTGCTGCAGACCAAGGTCATCCGGGACGTCGAGAGCGTGGAACAGACCACCCAGCAGACCGCGGACATGGGCCTGTCCGCGCTCACCATGATGGTCGGCGGCCTGGCGGCGATCGCCGTGCGGGTGCCCGCCGCGATACCCGTCTTCCTGGTGGTCGTGCCCGCCGCCGCGCTGCTCGTGATGCACATGCGGACCCGGCTGCGCGACGACAACGAGAGCTTCCGCCGCGAGGTCGAGCAGCTCTCCACCCGGGTCAGCGAGATGACCACGCTCATCCCGATCACCCGCGCGCACGGCCTGGAGCAGGACGCCCTGCACCGCGTCGACGGCACCCTGACCAAGGTGCTGCGCAAGGGCCTCCGGCTCGACCTGCTCAACGGCAGCTTCGGGGCGATGGCGTGGATCCTGCTCAACACGCTCGGCGTGGCCTTCCTCGCCGGCTCCGCGCTCGTCGCCTACTACCAGGTCATCCCCATCACCGCCGGCGACGTGGTCATGCTCACCACCTTCTTCGCGACCCTCACCGCCGCGGTCACCTCGCTGCTCAACCTCACCCCGGTGATCAGCAAGGGGCTGGCGTCGGTGCGGTCGATCGGCGAGGTGCTCCAGGCCCCCGACCTGGAGCACAACGCGGGCAAGGAAGAGGTCACCGAGGTACGCGGCGAGGTCGAGTTCCGCGACGTCGAATTCTCCTACGGCGACGGTCCCGCGGTCACCGGCTTCGACCTCCGGGTGGCCCCGGGTGAGACCATCGCCCTGGTCGGCCCGTCGGGCGCGGGCAAGTCGACCGTGCTCAGCCTCGTCATCGGCTTCCTGCGGCCCACCGCGGGCCGGATCCTGCTGGACGGGCGCGACATGGAGACACTGGACCTGCGCACCTACCGCAGGTTCCTGTCCGTCGTGCCGCAGGAGTCCATCCTGTTCGAGGGCAGCATCAGGGAGAACGTCACCTACGGCATGGCCGGCGTCTCCGAGGAGCGGGTCCGGCAGGCGCTCCAGGACGCCAACGCGCTGGAGTTCGTCGACCGGCTCCCCGCCGGGCTCGACACCGTCGTGGGGGAGCGGGGCGCCCGCCTGTCGGGCGGGCAGCGCCAGCGCCTGGCCATCGCCCGCGCCCTGATCCGCGACCCACGCGTGCTCGTCCTGGACGAGGCCACCTCCGCCCTGGACACCCGGTCGGAGGCGCTCATCCAGCAGGCGCTGAGCCGCCTGGTGGCCGGGCGCACGGTCTTCGTCGTCGCGCACCGGCTCTCGACCATCCGCAGCGCGGACCGCATCGTGGTCATGCGCGACGGCGGGATCGAGGAGGTGGGCACGCACGAGGAGCTCATGCGGATGCGCGGCGTCTACGCCGGACTCCGGGGCGCCCAGCTCGCCTGAGCCCGTGCCCGGGTGCTTCCCGGACACCTTTGGTTCGACGGTTCGATGCCTGGACGTTTCACCATCGGCCTCCTCGTACCCGGACGTCCCAGTCCAGGGGCGCCCGGGTCGCGCCGTACCGGGCCTCCGGGTACCCGGCCTCCGGGTGCGGGGGCCGGAACGCGAGGAGGGTGCGGGACCGGCGTCCCGCACCCTCCCGGGTGGTCAGACGGGTTCAGCCCGTGGCGCCCGCCGACGGCGGGTAGATGCGCAGCCAGTCCACCTCCATCCACGCCTCCCCGCCGCTGCCCTGGCCCGGGAACCAGTCGAGCTGCAGGCAGACCGACATCGGGCTCTGCGTGGAGTTGGCCGAGCGGAACCACTCCTGCCCGTCGATGTAGCCGACGACGCTGCCCGGGCTGATCTCCACCGCGTAGGTGTGCCAGGTGGTCATGTCGATGTTGGCGTGGGCCTGCTCCTGACCCTGCGGGGTGTGCAGGAAGAAGTTCGGCCGCTGCCGCTCCGGGTCGTCGATGACCTCCAGGAAGTCGACCTCCTCACCCGTGGAGCTGCGCACGTTGCCCCCGCCGTCCTTGGGCCAGAGCAGGGCGACCGGGTGGTACGACCCCGCCCCCGGGTACAGGCGGATGCGGGTCTCCCAGCGCCCGTAGGTCTGGTCGTGGCGGGCGGCCAGTCCGGCGGTGGTCCCGTCGGCGCGCCCGTACAGGTAGAGCGCCCCGTCACCGAGGTAGAGCTGCTGCGGGGAGCGGCGGCCGTTGCCCGCGTGCCCCGGCGAGTCGTAGAACACCCAGTCGGCCTGGTCGAGGTACTGGTCGTCGAACTCCGCGCACCAGGTCGGCGCACCCCAGTTGTGGGTCTGGGCCGCGCTGACCTCACCGGCCGCGGCCGCGGCGCACGGGGCACCGGAGACCACCTCCCCCTGGGCCGCGCTGAGGGTGCTCACCGCCAGCGCCGCCACCATGCTGAGCACGGCCACCCGCACGTGGGATCTGGTGATCATCATTACTCCTCCCAGGATCTGGCGCAGCGCGTGGAGGGACTGAAGCTCCAGCAGCCGGTGCTCGTCGGGCTGGGAGCCCAGGAAACGGTGGGGCTCGGCACCGGTTCGGCCGGTGCGACGGGCGGCGCGAACACCCAGCGCGGCGCCTGGGGCGGTGACGACCGCTCCGTGGCGATCAACTTGACCTCGGGCGACTCCATGGTGCGGCTCCGCCAGGGCGCCAGGCTCCAGCACGCGCTCAGGTCATCGGGCGCGCAGGACTCCTCGGCCGGGCGCCTGAGCGGGGGCAGGGGTACGACGGTCCGGGCCGAGGAGGGCGGGGCCGGGAACGCCACGGCCGTCGGTACCGCCTGTGGCTGCTCGACCGGAGTGGCCGGATCGGCGACGGAGGTGGGGGTGGGGGTGGGACGTGAGGTGCGCTCAAGCCACGTCGGCGGCCCGCTCTGCACCGGGGTGGCCGGCGGCCGGGCCGTGAACGTGGGAGCGGCGGTCGGCGCCGTCGTCACGGTCGGTCTCGGCGTCCCCCGCAGCCGGGTCGGCGTCGCCGGGGACGTGGCGGAGAGCGTGGCCGAGGGTTTGGCAGTGGGTTTGGCAGTGGGCTTGACGGTGGGCCTGAACGTGGGCCAGGCGGTGGGTTTGAACGTGGGCCAGGCGGTGGGTCTGAATGTGGGCTCGACGGTGGGTTTGAACGTGGGCTCGACGGTGGGCTCGGCCGTGGTGGTCGGGCTCGGTGCGGGCTTCGTCGCCGTGTCGGACGAGGTCGGGGAGGGGACGGGGGTGTCCCGGGGTTCCGGGGCGCGGCTGGAGGTCGCGGTGGGCTCGGCACCGGTGGCCGTCGCCGACGGCTTGGCCGTGGCGGAGGGGGCGAAGGTGGGTTTGGCGGTGGTGGATGAGGTGGGGGTGGGTTTGGTCGTGGCGGAGGGGGCGAAGGTGGGTTTGGCGGTGGTGGATCCGCTGGTGCGCGGCGCCGGGGTGGACCGGGTGCTCCGCGAGGGTTCGTCCGCGGACCGGGTGTCGCCGGAGGGAGCCGCGGTCGGCCGGGCGGTCCGGGAATCGGTCGGGGCCTGCGACTGCCTGCCCCGGGGCTGCGCCGCGAACGGCTCGGCCCGGGTGCCCCGATCCTGATCCGGCTGCCGGCGGGGGGCCGCGTCCCGGTCCGTGGTGCGGGCGGGGGCGGGGGAGCTCTTGGTCGCGGGATCCGGCGAGGTGTCGTCCGCCTCCGCGGGACCGGGCGACGCGTTGTCCGCGGGGGCCCGGCTCCCCGTCTCGGCGGGTGCGGGGCTGTCCGGTGTCTCGGACGACCGGTCGCCGCCCGAACCGGAGGAGCCGGAAGACTCGGGGGGAGAGGCGTCCGCGGTCGGGGCCGCCTCCCGTGAGGGGCTGTCCTGCTGGGCGGGCGGCTCGGCGGCGGGAGGAGCGGGAGCGGATTCCGGCGCCGTCGGCGGGGTGGAGGTCAGACCGGGATCGGCCAGCGCGGTCCACGGCTGGGCGATGACCGCGCTGGTCGTCGCGGAGACGGCGGCCAGCAGGAGGCCGGAGACCAGGGTGACGCGCCGGGACGAGCTGCGTGGGGGCATGGGAGGCTCTTCCTGGATCTATTGAGTGGACGCCGCACCGGAGATCGGCTTCCAGCCGGCGGCGGTGAATTCAGGGGTGCCCGGAAGGGCGACACGCGGCACGGAGGTGGCGAGCGGGTCGGGGATGTTGACCCAGTCGCCCTGGTTCGCACCACGCATGCCGGGCCGCCAGGCCATCAGCAGGCTCATGGCGTAGGGGCTGGAGTAGGTCGGGCCGGTGTCCTGGTCGCCCTTGGTCGCGGTCACCTGGACGAGGATCGAGACCTGCACCTGGTCCTGGCCGCGGGGACGCCACTGGACGCCGATCGTCCGCGTCCGCATGGCGGCGCCCTCGGGAAGGGCACCCTCCCTGGGCAGCCCGAGGATCTCCCGCCATCCGGCGACGGCTTCGCGCGCGCCCGCGCGGGCGGCGTCGTGCTGCTCCGGCGGCGCGTACAGCACCGCGGCCTGCTCGGCCTGCTCGACGTCCAGGGTCCACGCCGCCTCCAGCGCGGCCGCGGCCGCCGAGGCCGCACCCAGCTCCGTGTGCGGGAACCCGACCGGGTAACCGGCCGCGCCCTCGTAACCCGACGGCGGGGCGAACAGGACGGTGTCGCCGGTGGCGGCCGAACTGGACATGTCCGCCGGGGCGGTGTCGGGGCGAAGGATCTGCCACACTCCGGCCGCGAGAAGGATCACCCCCACGATGGAGGCGACCACGATGAGCATCCGCCGCCGGGCGCGCGGCGGGGGGCCCAGATCCCAGTTCAGCGCGGGATCCTCGGCGACCGGCCGCACTAGTGGCTCCGGTCGGGACGCTGGCCGAAGGCCTGCCCGGCCGCCGCGGCCAGACGCAGGTACGCGCCCCGGGTCGTGGGCCGCAGACGGATCAGGTCGACCTCGGCACCCTCCTTGAGGTGGGGGTCGTACGGGATGCGGATCACGGCGCGGCACCGCGAGCTGAAGTGGCGTTCCAGCAGGTTCAGGTCCACGTCGGACTTGGGCTCCACGGCGTTCAACACGACGATGGCGTTCCTGACCAGGTCGGCGTGGCCGTGGGCGGTCAGCCAGTCCAGGGTCGCGGCGGCCGAACTCGCTCCGTCCACGGCCACCAGGCTGACCAGCACGATCTGGTCGGCCAGCTCCAGCGTCGCGCCCATGGCCCCGTGGAGCAGGCCGGTCCCGCAGTCGGTGATGCAGATGGAGTAGTAGCGCTCGATGAGCCCGGCGACGGTGCGGTAGTCGTCGGCGTTGAACGCCTCGCTCACCGCCGGGTCGGTGTCGGAGGCGAGGACCTCCAACCGGGCGGGCGACTGGGAGGTGAAGGCGCGGGCGTCGGCGTACCGGAGGATGTGCGGGGCCTCGGCGAGCAGGGTGCGGATGGTCGCGGCCGTCTCGGACTTGACTTTGAGCCCGAGGGTCCCGCGGTCGGGGTTGGCGTCGATCGCGATCACCCGGTCGCCCCGCAGGGAGGCCAGGGTGTTGCCGAGGGCGACGGTCGTCGTGGTCTTGCCGACCCCGCCCTTGAGGCTCATGACCGCGATCCGGTGGTGCCCGCTCGCGACGGGGGTCTGCGCCTGCGCGATCAGCGTCCGGCGCTCCACCTCGGCCGCGGACTCCGCCGGCACGATCCGCCCGCCGGAGAGTTGCCAGATGAGGCGGCGCCACCCGCCGGTCGGCTCGGGGCGGCGGTTGGTCAGCAGGTGCTCCGCGGTGAGCGGCACCGTTTCGTGGAACTGCTCGGCCGGGTTGGAGTGCGATGCCTGGATGTGGGGGGAGGTGTCCGTCATTGCCAAGTCCTTTCGAGAGGGCTCTCGTGGGAAGGGGACGGGGCTGTCAGCAGGTCCGCCAGCGCACCGTCGCGGTGATCGAGTCGTCGGGGCCGTGGACGGTCAGCGGTGCGGTGACGGAGGCGGGGTTGCCGCACCAGTTGCGGATCCGGTGGGCGCGCAGGGTGACCACCTCCGTCTGCCCCTGCCGCAGCGTGCCGTCGGAAGGGCTCACGGCCAGGCCGGGGGCGGAGATCCGCCACTTCAGCGGTTCTCCGGAGACGGTGAGGACCATGCTTCCCTGGCCGAACTCGTCCAGCGTCACCACGGGCGGGACGCGCAGGCGCGCGGCGAGCCCGCCGTCCCGTGGTTCGGCGGGGGCGCCGGCCCGGGGCGGGCCGGCCCGGGTGGCGGAGGACTGCAGGGAACTGTCGGGCTCCCCGGCCTCGATCGCCGGGCCGAGCAGGTTCATCCCGGTCAGGGTGCCCGCCGCGCCCGCCACGACGATGATCACAATCTTGATCGTCGTGTTCCTGATCCGGGTGCCCGCCCAGCTGAGCGCCTCCAGCACGCGGATCCCCGCCCCGTCCGTCACGTCGTCCGGGCGGTTGTCGGGTTCGGCGTAGATGCTCAGCAGCGGGATCTGCGCGTCGTCGCGCATCTCGACGGAGGCCTGCCCGGTGATGACGACCGGCTCGGTCGCGGTGGCGGGTTCGGCCCTGGTGAGTTCGGTCCTGGTGAGTTCGGTCTTGAGGGCGGGCTCCGGGGCGGTGGTCTGCCGGGGGATGGTGGCGGTGACCTCCTCGCTCTGGGCGAGGACCTCGCGTGCCCACACCTGGGTGAGCAGGGCGTCGTAGAGCGGTGTGTCGTGTCCCGTCACGGGCGGTGCCGCCGGCGGGCGCGGACGGGCGCGCCGGGGCGGGAGGGCGGGAAGCGGGGGCAGCCCGGACGGCGTCGTGGAGCCTGTGCCGGTTTCGCGTCCCGCACCGGTTCCGTGTGCCGTGTCCGGTCCACCGGTCGTGTTCGCCGTGTTCGCTGTGTTTGCCGTGCTCGTCGTGCTCGCTGTGCTCGTCGTGTCGCCGGCGCCTCCCGCCCGGGTTCCGCTTCCCGCGCCGGCCCCGTCGCCGGAGCCGCGCGTTACCTGCGGCTCTTTCGCGTTCCCCGGCGCCGTCGAGGCCGGCCGGGGACCCACCGGCGGGTAGGGCGTCGTGCCGAGCCTGGGCGCGGGCAGCGCCACGGCCGGGGGCGCGGGCAGGACCGGCGAGCCGGACGGCGACCGCTCCCGGGAGTTCGGCGACGTCGGTGAGCCGGGCCCGGATCGGCCGGGGGAATCCGGCGCGGAGGGTGCCGGGGGGCCGGCCGGGGTGGACGGTCCCGGCGCGGGCTCGGGACGGGGGCGTACCGGCTCGGGGGCCGGAGAACCCGCCGGGGACCGTGCCGGCTCCGGGGGAAGGGCGTCCGCCAGCCGCTGCCGCTCCTCGGCCGAGAGCGGCGCGACCGGCGGGTGGGAGATCATCTGCGGCACCGTGTAGCGGATGTTGATCGGCCGCGTGCACACGGAGCACCTGATCATGTGGGAGAGCAGATCCGTCCGGGCACCGGCCGGGTCGGCCGGGGGACGCGCCCGCTGCCCGGACGGGAACGCGGCCGCCACCAGCGGGGCCAGCTCCGGGCAGACCCGCCGCCCGCAGGTGAGCGCGTCCAGCCCGCTCACCAGCGTCTCGATCAGGTCCTGGGTCCGGGTGGCGAGCCTGCCCACCTCGTCCTCGGGCATCGCGAGCACATGGCAGACGTCCTCCAGGGCGAGCCCGTGGCGGTACATCAGCCTGAGCGTCTCCGTGCCCAGGGGGTCGACGATCGTCCACGCCTGCTCGATCAGCAGGACGTCGGGCATGCCGGGGCCCGACCCCGGTACGTACCGCTCCTGGAACCCAGGGGCGGTCCGGCAGACGCGGCGCAGCGCGGCCAGCAGCCGTCCCCGGACCGTGACCCCCTCGGGAGCGGTCTCGGTCCGGCCGGCCGCCAGCGCGGCGACGACCGCGGCGCGTGCCCGGTCGGCGCCGAGGTGCGAGGCGGCGTAGTCCGCCAGATGCGCGCCGTGCTCGCGCACCCAGGCCGCTCCCCGGCCGGGGCCGGGCACCGCGCGTCCGGTTCCGGTGGGTCCGCTCATGGGCCGGTGTACGGGTCCGGCTCGATCTGGCCGGGACCGGGCTGGGCGGGGGCGGTCCGGGCCGGGGGGAGCTCGCCGGGGCCCGGTTGGGCGGGGGCGTCCTGGCCGGGGCCAGGCTGGGCCGGGCTCAGCCGACCCTGGTCGGGTTGGGCGGGATCCCGCCCCTGGTTCTCCGCCGGGTCCTGTCCCCGGTTCCCTGCCGGGTCCTGTCCCTGGTCCCCTGCCGGGTCCTGTCCCTGGTTCCCCGCCGGCTCGTCGCCGGGACCGGGCTGGGCGGGGTTCTGCCCCTGCGGGTCCGGGCCGGGCTGCGCGGGCGCGGTCTCACCGGGGACCTGCCGGGCGGGCTCCGTCAGCACGAGTTCCAGGTTCCGGTAGGGGAGCCCGGTGAACTTGGTCCAGTTGCTGACCTCACCGGGTGCCGGTTCCGCGTACAGCCAGCGGATGAACGCCGGCCACAGGCACGAGTCGCGCGGGATCATCCGGCCGCCCTGAGCCTGGGCCTGGCCCTGTCCGTTCTGCGACGCGTTGAACGTCTGGAGCTCCTCGGCGGTGTAGTCGCGGCACGGCGGGGTGCCGGGCGGGGCGATGTTGAGGTCCCACACGCCGTTCTCGTCCGTGTAGCGCATGTCCCTGTCCAGTCCGAGAGCCTCGTAGGCCCGCCGCATCAGCTCCGGGTCCTTGAAGACCGGCAGCACGTCCTCGGCGTTCTGCCCACCGGGGAGCTGCGGCGTGGGCGGGCGCAGGACGGTCCCGTCGGGGGCCTGCGTGTCCGGCTGAGAGGGGCCGGGGTCCGCCGGCGGGACCTGCTGCACGCCGACCTCCGGCCCGGACGGCCGGGCACCCGTCTCCGGCGGGACCGTCGGCTTCACCTCGGACGTGGGGTCGTCCGTCGGCCTGGTCGCGGGCGGCGCCGTGGAAACCCTGGCACCACCCGAGGGCATGATCGGCCCGGCGGTGCCACCGGGAAGCGCCGGCCTGAGGGTGCCCGTCGGCCGGGTCGGCCGGGGGCCGTCGTCGCCGGGCCGGGACGGCTGGGCGGTGACGGTGTACTGCGGCGGCCGCAGGCCCCCTGTCGACCGCGGGGTGTTTCCGGGCTGGGACGGCTGCGGGGTGACGGCGGGCTGGGACGGCCGCGCGGTGTTCCCGGGCTGGGATGGTTGTGTGCCGCCCGTCGGCTGGGGTCTGCCGGTTCCGGAGTCGCCCGTCGGCCGGGGCCGCGGCTGCGTGCCGTCCGTCGGCTGGGGCCTGTCCGGTCCGGGGCCACCGGGGGACTTCGTCCTGCCCGTGCCGGTGGGCGCCTTGGACGGCGTGACCACCTCCACCTTCTTCTCCACCGGGCGTTCGATGACGCTGCCGTTGTCGTTCTCGCTCTCGGAGATGTTGCCGCTGATCTTCTCCGTCGGTGTCGGAGCGGGTGGTTGGGCGACTCTGGTATTCACCACCGGGGGCGGTTGCGCCGGCGCCTGGCGTCCGGGATCGGGGGCGGGCTGCACCGGAGCCGAGGTGCCGTTGTCCCGCGGGGCGGAGGTCTTCGCCGGGGCCTTGGCACTGCTCGACGGTTTGGCACCGGTTCCCCCCTTGGGAGCGGAGGTCTCCTGCGGCGGGGGCGGGGTGTTCTTGGGGTTGCCGGGCCGCTGCGGCAGGGCCGCGGCGGCACCGGCGGTCGCCAGGACGGGCAGGCCGAGGCAGCCGTCCGCGACGGCGCCGAGCGCGCGCCCGTCGATGGTGGCCGACAGGCAGACCCGCTGCTCCTTGAGATCCTTGGCAGCGCCGCTGACGGTGCTGCCCGCGTCCGAACCGGAGAGCGGGAGAGGCTGGTCGCCCCCGGGCGACACCTGCGACGTCCACGCCCCCGCCTGGTCGTCCAGGAGGTACGTGCCCGCGGCCAGGCGTACCGCCTGCCCTTCGAGGGGGTTGGCGCGGGTGGCGATGACGGTTCCCAGCCCGGCGCCGGCGCCGAACACGCCGATCGCGACACTCGCAGTGATCACCGTCGCGCGCGATGGCTTACGTGAGGGTGTCGTCATGAATGTTCCTTTTCTTCGGTGGAGACGTCAGTCGCCGTGGCTCTCCAGGACGTCGCTCCACTCGCCCAGGACGCGAGCGGGCTCGTTCGAGCCGGCGGGGGGAACATGGGTCACATACATGCGTCCGTAAGTGGCGCTCACCGAGTTGGCGAAGGACTTGTTCCGGGTACGGACGGCGGCCGAGCCCTTCAGCCTGACCGTCGCGCCCGGCTTCTCCGCCGTGCGAACCTCGGTGGAACGGGCGCCGTACCAGACCAGGGCGCCCCCGTCACTGGTCCTGAGCGCGCGTACCGGTCCCTCAAGCCGGTACGACAGGGTGAGCTTCCAGTCGGCTTGCTCCAACTGGGCGCGTTCCTGTTGCCAGAAGCGCGCGGTGTCGCTGGTCCACGGTCCCTCGTCGAACCGTGAGTCCGTCTCGGCCCGCTCCAGGCTCGCCAGGTGGGCGCGGGCGATCTGGCGCGGGGTCGCGATCAGCCCCGGGGCGTTCTCGGGCAGGCTCGTGGCGTAGCCCTCGGCGTCGGTCGCGATCTTCGGGAAGCGCGCGGGGGTGGCTCGCGTGTCGGCGGCCGAGGCCACCAGCCGCCAGCCGCCCGGGGCAGAGCTCATCACGTCGACGACCCTGGCCACCCCGGGCTCGTACGAGACCGCCACGAACCAGTCGGCCTCGCCCGCCACGCGGCGTGGGATCCAGATCTGCGGGTTGGGCCAGATCCCGGACGCCAGTGACGTGCCCTGCATCTCGGCGGTCTTGAAGCCCGCCCGGGTCATCTCCAGGGCGAGCCCGTGTTCCAGTTTCCCGACGGCGTCCTGGTCCTTGCGGGCCTGGGCCGCGGACAGCCTTCGCTGGTAGCGGCCGTGGATGCCGTACGCCTCCTCCTGGGTGAGCTGCGGCGCGCTCGGCCGCGCCGACGGCCCGGCGGACGGCGGGGCGGTCGTCGCCGCTCCGGGCTCGTCCGCGGGTTCGCCGGTGGGGTTCGCCGCGGGCTTGTCCGTGGGTTTCGCCGTGGGCTTGTCCGCGGGTTCGCCGGTGGGTTTCGTCGTGGGCTTGTCCGTGGGTTTCGCCGTGTCTTCTCCGGCTGCGGGTTTCTTCGTGCCGGCGGTGCCGGGAGTCCGGGACGGCTCCGCGGTGCCGCTCCTGCCCGGCCGCGGGGTGGACCCGGGGGACTGCGCGGAGCCGGAGGCGTCCGGAGTCGCCGACGGGGACGGGCCGGCCTGCCCCCAGCCGCCGTCGGAGGCGTCGGGGGTGGGGTCCGACGCCAGGGACGGGCCGGAGGGCGTTCTGGTCACGAGCCAGAACGCGGATACGGCGATGATCACCAAAACCGCCGTGAACAGAATGACCTTCCGCCAATCGAATGACAGGAGGCGCTCGGGATGCCAGTCGGATGAGTGTTCGGAATCATGTCTGGCGGAAGCACCGCCGCGGCCAGAGGACCCAGCCTGCCCATCTGGGAAATCTGATGCACGCCATGACATAGGTCCAAATATTAGACTGACGGTGATCTATTGGGAAGGTAAAGGGCCGAGTAATTGGCACTTATAGGTTATCGATTTAAAAATAACACTTAACTTCCAATAGGGTCCGACCGAAAATCGTGATCCCTCTGCCTGCTGGCATGCCTCCGATGATCGGTGACGGTCGTTCTCTAGAGACGTCTGGATCTCTCGTAGTTTCGGACACTCCTTCACGTTTCCCGGTGAGCTGCCATTTCTCGCGAGCGGGCCTGTCGTTCGCCTTCCGTTGGCGTTTCCGTCGCCCGCCCGTACGTCCGGCGTCAGACGATGATCGGGGAGGAGTTTTCCACTAAAGGATTGGGCAAGGGATCATATCAAGTTGATATGAATGCGTTTCGCCTGATTCGCTCTTCGGCTCCGGCGCCCGCCCCGGGAATTGGAGCCCCCTTTTCCCGGCGGGTCCGGAGAGGCATCCCGGCCCCGTTCCGATCCGGCCGCCCGGCGGCGGAACCCGGGCGGGGCCGGATCCGCGGGCCCCAAGGAGTTCCGGGGCCAAGAAGGCTCCGGGGCAGGGAAGATCGAGGGGACGCCTCGGACGGGAGCGCGACGGCCACGTCTCACCCGCCGGCCGAGCCGCCCCTGCCTTCGCCCCAGGCGGTCAGGCGACGCAGGCCGTACTCCACGGGACCGTAGCGGTGAGCGCGCAGCCACCAGGCGCTCAGTCCGAGCAGGACCGTGTAGATCACGGCGGCGACACCCATCACGGCGAGCGGGGAGAGCCACCCGGCCAGGCCCAGGCCGTAGCCGGTGAACACCAGGCAGGCCAGCACCGACTGGCCGACGTAGTTGGACGCGGCGGACCGGCCGGCCGGGACGAGCGCGCTCGAAACGGAGGGGGCGCGCCTGATCACACGGAGCAGGGTCGCCACGTAGGCGGCGGCGAGCAGCGGCGAGGTCACCGTGTTCAGCGCGAGCACCAGCGTCTCCGCGGTTCCGCCCCGCCCCGACGTCACCGCGTACAGCACGCCGGCCGGCAGGCCGATCCCGAAACCGGCCCACTGCGCCCTCGGGACGAGACGGGCCCACCGCTCGGGCTCCTCGAACAGGCGTGCCTTGCCGGCCGCGAACCCGAGCAGGAACAGGGCCATCGCCATCGGCCCCTGGAACAGCCAGATCAGCAGCGCCGTCCGCGGGTACTGCGTCAGGTGCAGGCCCAGGTAGTCGAGCGGGTCGCCGGTGGTGGCGGCGAGCGCCCGCGCGGCCTCCGCGGCCTCCGCGGGGTTCGCGGCCGGAGCCGGCGCCTCCGGCGCGAGAACGCTCAGCCAGGCGAGCAGCAGCCAGAGGACCGACAGCACCGAGACGATCACCGCTGCGGCGGTCACGGCGGTCCGCACCCGGATCCCCCGAGAGGCCAGCAGCACCAGCCCGAGCGCGGCGTACAGGGTGAGGATGTCGCCCACCCAGAACAGCAGGCCGTGCAGCACGCCGATCACGAACAGGCCGAGGCACCTGCGGAGCGTCCTCGCCCGCACGCTCGCCCCCGCCCGCCGCGCCGAGCGCATCTGCAAGGTGAAGGAGTAGCCGAAGAGGAACGCGAAGATGACGTAGAACTTCGTCTCGACCAGCGCCTGCACGGCGAAGCGCACCGGTCCCCCGCCGCCCGCCTCGCCGCCCATGGTGGACAGCAGGGCGGGGTCGGCGAAGAGACCGATGTTCGCGACCAGGATGCCGGCCAACGCGAAACCCCGTATCGCGTCGACCTCGTGAATACGTGACCGGGTCGTGGCGTCGCTCTGCGTCATCTTCTCGACACTAAGGGTCGAGGTGTCCGCGCACATCGGCTTTTGGCATATGCCGGGATCGACCAAAGTCTCATCCGGACGGGCCGATGGGCTCGGGCCGTGCCCGAAGCCCCTCCGGGCCGTCTTCGGAGCGGGCGCGGGCGGTGGACGTGGGAGCCGGACGCGGAAGGCGCCGGATGGGATTCGAGACGACCGAGTGGGGTAGGGGGCGTTTCAGCACAAAAGCGAACTGACGCCACGGCCCCGTACGGAGAGCAGTCGAGAGCCCGCATCGCGACGCCTGCCCGCCGGCCGGACCGTCGTCCGCCATCGCCGCCGACCGCGTCCGTACCCGGCTCCCGCCCCCCAGCCGTGGAACGCCGCGCGCAGGCCGACACCGCAGTACGCGTCGTCCGCGCGTTCCCACGGGTGTGATGTCCCGGCCGGGGCGGTGCCCGGGAGCGTGACGTCCTCGCCGACGGGGTGTCCGGCCGGTGCGACGTCCGGGCCGGGGCGTCCCCGCCGGTGCGGGGGAGCACCGGGGCGGGGAGCCGTCAGTCCCGAGACGAAAGGATCATGCGATGCCCATTTCGGAAGACGCAAGCGTGCTCTTCGTGGGAAACGCCACCCTGCTGATCCGCTACAACGGGTTCACCCTGCTCACCGACCCCAACTTCCTGCACCGGGGACAGCGTGCCTACCTCGGCTACGGTCTGACCTCCCGGCGGCGCACCGACCCGGCGATCGACCTGGACCGGCTCCCGCCGCCGGACGCCGTGGTGCTGTCCCACATGCACGGAGACCACTGGGACCGGGTGGCGCGGAGGGGACTGGACAAGAACACGCCGATCGTCACCACACCCCACGCCGCCCGTCGTCTCAGGCGCCGGGGCTTCGGCGCGGCCGTCGGCCTGCACACCTGGCATGACCACGAACTGTACCGGGACGGTCGCACACTGAAGATCACAGCGCTGCCCGCCCGGCACGCGCCCGGCGCCGCGCAGATGCTGTTTCCGCCGGTCATGGGCAGCATGCTGGAGTTCTGCGGCACCGACGGCCGGGTCGACCTCCGCATGCACATCAGCGGTGACACCCTGATGGACCACCGATGCCTGTCGGGAATCCCCCGGCGCTTCCCGGACATCGACCTGGGGATCGTGCACCTGGGCGGGACCAAGATCCTGGGGATGATGGTCACCATGGACGGCGAGCAGGGTGCCCGGTGGATCAACCTGCTCAACCCGCGGACCGTCATGCCGGTGCACTACGACGACTACACCGTCTTCACCTCGCCCCTCGACGACTTCCGGCACCACGTCGAGCGCGCGGGGTGGGCCGACCGCGTGCGGTACGTCGCCCGCGGCGAGAGCATCCCCCTGCCGGCACGGCGCGCGGTGGACATCCCCCCGGCACGGCAGGGGGAGACCTCACCGGCGCAGCACGAGGCGGAGGGTTCTTCGGGGCGGCACGGGCCGGGTAGATCGTCATAGGCGGTCGCGGACGGCCGTGATCCGGTGGAACCACCGGGTAGGGATCGTACGGGCGGCCGGACGGGGATCGTACGTGAGGGACGGGACGGTGAGGCGCACCGTCGGACGGGGATCGTACGGGTGGCCGGGCGGTGAGGCGCGCACCGCCGGACGGGGATCGTACGTGAGGACTGGACGGGGACGCATGGCGGGCGAGTTCGACGCCTCCGCCTACGGGCGGAGCATCGCTGACATCTACGACACGACGACCGATGCCCTTCCCACGGATTCCGCGGTGGATCGGCTCCATGATCTCGCCGACGGCGGACCCGTCCTGGAGTTCGGCATCGGCACCGGCCGGCTGGCCCTGCCCCTGGCGGCCCGGGGCCTGGCGGTCGCGGGGATCGACGGCTCGGCGGAGATGGTCCTGGTGCTGCGTACCAAAGCGGGAGGCGACCGCGTACCGGTGACGCTGGGCGACTTCGCCACCACCCGGGTCGAGGGTGAGTTCGCCCTGGTCGTCCTCGCGGTGAACACGATCTTCGCCCTGCCCTCGCAGGAGGCCCAGGTGAGCTGCTTCCGCAACGCGGCGGCCCATCTGCGTCCGGGCGGCAGGTTCGTCGTCGAGGCCTGGGTGCCCGACCTGGGGGCGTTCCGGAACGGGTCGGCGCTGCGGTTGCTGTCACTGGGCGAGGACGCGGTCGTCGCCGAGGCGGCCCGGCTGTCCGCCGCCGACCAGATGATGTACACCACCAGGATCAGGATGACCGACGCCGGGCTGCGCCTGCTGCCGGCCAACCACCGTTACGCCTGGCCGGCCGAGCTCGACCTGATGGCCCGCCTGGCCGGCATGGAACGCGAACACCGCTGGTCCGACTGGACGGGCGCCGCGTTCACCGATGACAGCCGCGCGCACGTGTCGGTCTACCGGATCTGACGCCATCCGCGGCACCCCTCCGGCACCGCCGGGGCAGCGCGGGGGGGCGTCACACGCCGGAGGCGCCGGTCGTCTCCGCCCGCGGTCGCGAGGCCGGACATCCACGGTGGAGAGAACGCCCGGGCCGGTGGGCACAGTACGGCGCGGTATCCGGGGCGGTGGTGGTTTCCACGTGATAATCCACGTGTGACTGGATATTCCAGGCGATTATTTCTTCAGCTCAGCGGTGTCGCCGCGGCTGGAGTGCTTGGAGCGCTGATCCCGGCGGACGCCGCGCACACACCGGACGACTCCTTCGCCCTGCTGCGCCGCAACTGGCGGGACGTGACGGCGGGCTCGGGGTTCGACGCGGCGGCCGAGCCGTACCGGACCCGGCTGACGAAGCTGGGGGCGGCGGCGGCCCGATACCGGGACACCATGGCCCCGGCCGACGCGTCGCTCTGGCCCGGCCTGGCGTTCCCCTCGTTCGCCGCCACCCCGAGGCGGCTGCAGACCATGGCCCGCGCGTACGTCCTGCCCGGAACCGGCCTGACCGGTGACGCGAACCTGGCCGCGGCCGTCGCCACCGGCATCGACCACTACCGGCGGCGGGTGTACGCCGCGGGCGCGGACCCGGTCGGCAACTGGTGGCACTGGCAGATCGGCGTCCCCAGGACGCTCCTCGACGCGGCCGTGCTGATCGGCCCGCACCTGACCGACCGGCAGAGCACGGCGCTCCGGGACGCGGTGGACCACTTCGTCCCCGAGTGCCGCCTGGACGACTACAGCGGCACCAGCACCGGGGCCAACCGCGTGGACCTGTGCACGGTGATGCTGCTCCGCGCCATCCTCAGGTCCGACCCGGGGAAGGCCGCGCTGGCCGCCTCGGCGCTCTCCCCGGTCTTCCCCTACGTCGACGAGGGTGACGGGTTCTACCGGGACGGCTCGTTCATCCAGCACACGTCCATCCCCTACCAGGGCGCGTACGGAGCGTCGCTGCTGTCCGGGCTCGCGACACTGTTCGCGGTGCTGCGCGGCTCGCCCTGGGAGATCACCGACCCGAACCGGCAGGTCGTCTTCGACATGGTCGAGAGGTCGTTCGCCCCGTTCGTCCGCAACGGCTTCTGCATGGACCTGGTCCGCGGCCGGGGAGTCGGCCGGGAGCCGTACGGTGACCACCGGAGGGGACGCGAGATCGCCGCCTCGATCCTGCTGCTGGGGGACGCGGCCTCCGCCGCCGAGCGGGCCCGCTGGCAGGCCGTGGTCAAGGGGTGGGCGCTGCGGAACACCCGCACGCCCATGCTTGACGCGGCCGAACGCAGCGATCTGGCGTTCCACGCCCGCCTTGCCGCGATCCTGGGCGACGGCGCGATCCCCGCGGCCGACGAGCCCGCCGGGCACCGGCTGCTGCCGATGAGCGCCCGCGCCGTCCACCGCCGGCCGGGCTGGTGCGCGGGGCTCAGCATGGCCTCCTCCCGGATCGGCCACTACGAGCACGGCAACGGCGAGAACCTGCGCGGCTGGCACACCGGCTCCGGAATGCTCTACTGGTGGGCCGAGGGCCACGACGACCAGTATTCCGACTCCTTCTGGCCCACCGTCGACCCCTACCGCCTGCCCGGCACGACCGTCTCCACCCGGCGGCTGCCCGACGGCGCCGGTGAGGCGTGGGGCGACACCTGCCCGCCGGGCCGCTGGGTGGGCGGCGCCACCGACGGCACGTACGCGACGGTCGGCCAGCACCTGAACGGCCTGGAGAGCACGCTGGAGGCCTTCAAGTCGTGGTTCTTCCTCGACGACGCGATCGTCTGCCTGGGCGCCGGGATCACCGCCGAGGACGGAACGCCGGTCGAGACCATCGTGGACAACCGCAGAACCGGCGCGCCCCTCACCGTGGACGACAGGGCGGGCTGGGCGCACCTGGAAGGGCACGGCGGCTACGTCCTGCCCTGCGCCCGCCTGCGCACGCTGCGCGAGGAACGCACCGGAGGCACGGAGCCGGTGACCCGGAGCTACGTGACCCTCTGGCTCGACCACGGTGTCGACCCCCGTTCGGCCGGTTACGTCTACCTGCTCCTGCCGGGCGCGAGCCGGGCGGCGACCCGGGCCCGCGCCGCCGACCCCGGCTGGGCGCGCGTGCTCGCCAACACGGCCCGCCGGCAGGGCGTCCAGGTCCCGTCGCTCGGCATCACCGCTGTCAACTTCTGGAACGACGGAGTCGCCGGCGCCCTGGCCGCCGACGCCCCGTGCGCGGTCCTCGTCCGGGAGCGCGGCGACGGCACGGCCACGCTGACCGTGTCTGATCCCCGGCGCGACCTGAGCGAACTGACCGTGACCTGGGACCGGCCGGTGGCCGAGGTGCTCCACGGGCACCCACTCCTGACGAGCGCCACGACCGGCGCGAAGCTCACGCTCACCTTCGGGTGCCTGGCGGACCGGGAAGGCGGCTCGGAGACGGTCACCGTACGGCTCGGCTGAGGGGCCCGTTCCCGGATCTCCCGGCAGCCGGCGCCCGAACGGTGACACTTGACGAAGGGGTTCCTGGCGATCCGGCAGGCACTGCGACACCGGGCATTGCGAGACGGTCCGGCCGCCACGGCCCACCAGGGACCGGAGCCAGGTGACGGCGGTCACGAGTGACGCTCTGCCACGCCCGTGGCACCCGGTATCGCGCCGACGTCGTGCACCGGCCACCGCCGCAGCAGCGTCGCGGCCACCGCGGCGATCACCACGAGTGGCGTCCCCACCCACGCCAGGCCGATCAGCAGCAGGGTACGGCGTTTGTCCGGCCCCCACGTCAGACCCGTCTTCCGTCGCCAGTCCCAGGGATGTCCCGTGCCCCGGTTCAGCAGCCAGACGACCAGAACACCGACGGTGGGCAGGACCATCAGGGCGAAGGAGGTCAGAACCGAGGACAGCGGGGACTCGAACGGCGAGCCCGGCTGTTCACCCCGCAGCCACAGCGGCAGTGCCACCAACCAGGCCAGACCATAGGTCACGGCAGAGAAGACGATCAGATCCCGACGCTTGTCGCCGGTCACGACAACCTCCTGCCCTCGGCGGCACGACGATCCGGGATACGAGGTCCGGCTGCCGGGGACACCGTAGCGCGATCTTCAATCGAGCATGCTGCTGTAGCGCCCGGAAGCCGGTGACGGTTGCGGGCGACGACAGCGTAGACGCCCTGCGCCGACCAGCGGAACGGGACGAGATCCAGAGCGCTTCCCGCGAAGGTGATTCCCCGCCCCGGCTCTTGAGCAGCGCGGCGCCGGTACCTGCGGCCGCGCTCGTCGATCCACCGGATCGCCCGTCGGCACTTCCACCCGGGTGAGACCTGACCGGTCCGGATCGTCCCTTGCCAGGAGGCCACCACAGCCGGTCGTCGCAGATCGGGTGGACGTCCGGTACGGCGGGAACCGTCTTGCCGACCCTGATCAGGAACTTCTCGGACCTGGCCGGGCGGTGCTCCCGCGGACGAGGAGGCGGACGGGCAACTCGACGCGGGCGGGCGGTGAGGTGTCGCCGTTGACACGGGCGAGGAGCCGCCGCGCGGCCTCCGCCCCCATGTCGTAGACCGGCTGCCGGATGACGGTGATCGGGGGCGTGGTGATCGCGGTCCAGTCGAGGTCGTCGAAGGTGACCAGGGAGATGTCGTCGGGCATGGTGAGGCCCGCCTCGCGGAGGGCGACCACGGTGCCGAGCCCCATGATGTTGTCGCTGGCGAACAGGGCGGTCGGAGGATCGGGCAGGGCCAGCATCCGGCGCACCTCGTCGCGGGCCGCTTCCTGCGAGTAGCGGGGGACACGGCGGGCCAGGCGGCTGTCGACCGGGACGCCGGCGGCCCGGTGGGCACGCAGGTAGCCGTGCGCGCGGGCGGCGGAGGGGACGATCACCCGGTCGTCCGGCCGCTCGGAGACCCCGTCCGGGACGGAGCGCGCCGCCCACTCGTCGTCGTCCGTCACCGGGCACCGGGCGTCGTCGCCGGTCACCGGGCTCTCCGCGACCAGGGCGATGCGCCGGTGCCCGAGCGCCAGGAGGTGGCCGACCGCGGTCTCGGCGGCGGCGACGTTGTCGATGCAGATGGAGTCGGCGGGCACGTCGGCCAGGGCGCGGTCGATGAAGACCAGCGGGGTGCCGGACTCCACCACCGAGCGCAGGTGCGGTGCGTCGCCGACACCGGTGGGGGCCAGGATGATGCCGTCGACCTGCTTGACCAGCAGCGCGCGGACCGCCTGCTGCTCCAGGTCGAGCCGCTCGTCGCTGTTGGTGAGGAACACGTCGAAACCGTGCTGCCGGGCGACGTCGGAGACGCCGCGCATGGCGTTGGCGAAGAACGGGTTGACGATGTCCGCGCCGACGAAACCGATGGTCCTGGTGGTCTTGGCGCGCATGCTGCGGGCGACGTCGTTGGGCTGGTAGCCGAGGCGGACCGCAGCGGCGAGCACCTGCTCGCGGGTGGCGGGGCTGACGTATCCGTAGCCCCCGAGCGCCCGGGCCGCGGTGGCCATGGAGACACCCGCTTCACGCGCGACGTCCTTCGCCGTCGGTTTGCCGACTGCTGTCGTTTCGCACCTGCCTTCTCGCTGCGGGCCCGTGGCGCCGGGGCTCCGGTCGGGACCCGTCATGGTACCTGTGACGGAACGTGTTTGAGGCGCTCCGGCGGCGGTCGCGGGGACCGCCGCGCGTTGACGCGGGTGCCTGCCGGGGCCGTGCCGCCCGGCCGGGCGGTGGCCCCGGACGTTGTCACCCGGGCAGAGCGGCCTCGTCAGTACTCGACGGTCCACATGTAGCGGCGGGTGGCCAGCGGGTGTCCGGTGCGGGCCGCGAAGTGGTGGGCGATGCTGGTGGTGACGCCTTCGAACGCGTATTCGGCGAAGAGCGGCCGCATCTCCTCGGGCACGCCGGGGAGGCTGAAATCACGGCTGTCCACGGTCAGCGTCCGCTTGGCGTACCTGCTCAGGAACGCGGCCGTCCGCTCGGCGACGGGCCGGGAGGTGTCCTCTCCGAGGAAGAGGACGACCGGGGTGGAGTCGTCGACGACCTCGAAGGCGCCGTGCAGGAACTCGTTGGCGTTGAACGCCGCCGCGTGCTTCCACTGCATCTCCTGCAGGTAGCACATGGTCAGGGTCTGTGCGGCGTCCACCAGCGGCCCGGAGCCCAGCACGTAGACGACCGGGTCCTGGTGGAACCGCTCGGCGATGGCGGCGCTGATCGGGTCGGCCTCGGCGTAGACGGCCGGCAGCGCCTCGGGCAGCGCGGCGAACGCGCGGCGGGCCCCCTCGTAGTCGGCGATGGCACCGGTGTGCTTGAGCAGGCTCCAGCCGAGCAGGCCGAGCAGTACGGCCTTCGCCTCCGAGCCCCTGTGGAGCAGGAGGTGCTCGCAGGCCTTTCCGAACAGGCTCTCCGGGTCTTCGGTGAGGCCGACGACCGTGGCGCCCGCCTCCCGGGCCGCGGTGGCGGCGGCGGCGGTCTCCTTGGTTCCGCCGCGTGCCGAGGCGGCGATCACCAGCGACTCCGGGCCCAGCCGGGCCGGCAGCGCGTGGGTGAACTCGCTGGCGTTGCGGCGGTGGACGGGACGGTCCAGCCGGGTGGACAGCAGGTATTCCAGCGTCCCGTAGGCCATCTGCGAGCCACCGCAGCCCAGCAGGTACACGTCGGACACGCCCGCCGCGACGGCGTCGGCGATCAGCTTGTCGACGTGCTCGTCCAACTCCAGGGCCGCCGTGATCTTCTCGGCCAGCCGGTCGGGCAGGCCGAGGGGGAGGACGGGGGTCACGGTCTCGGTGGTCACGAAGGGGGCTCCGTTCGTCGGATCGGGGCGCGGGGCGCCCCGGGCCGGGGTGAGGCGGCTGGAGGAGACTCTGATACCGGTCTCACATCCACGATGTGATAACGATCTCAGGGTGATTCCGGGCTGTCAAGCGACGCCCCCGGCGGGAGCCGGACCCGGCCCCCGCACCCACCACCGGCCGCTTCCCGCCGCCGGTTTCCCCCGCGCCGGCTCTCGGTTTCCCCGGCTTCCTCCAGGCCGGCTCCCGGTTTCCCCGTCGCCGCCTGGGAACTGCCGGAGAACCCGCTCGACGCCCACGCGGAGCCGCGGAGCGGTGCCGTGCCCGACGTCGCCCGAGGCCCGAGATCCGCGAAAGGAACCGGAGGTCCTGCCGGCGACGTGGGACGTCCCGGCACCGGAGGCCCGGGGCACCGTCATGGCACGCCAGCAGATCGCCGAGTGCGACCGCAGGCTCTCGCAGCACCGCGCGGCCATGGAGGCCGCCCTCCGGTTCGACCTGGAATCGTCGATCCCGGTGACCCTCCGGACGTCCGGGCCGCATGCCGGGCACCACCGGCCGCGCGTACCATTCGACGGTGGAGGTTCTGGAGCCGGAGGAGTGGCGGGCGCGGGCGGAGGCCCACCGGCAGCGGGTCGAGGCATGGACGGCGCCGCACCTGGCGCGCAGGGCGCGGGGCGAGGCCCATCCCGTCGAGGACTTCTTGTTCACCTACTACGGGCACCGACCGGCGCGGCTGCGGCAGTGGCATCCGGGCGCCGGGGTGGTGCTGAAAGAGGCACGCGACTTCGGCCGCGACTACCTCGACACCCCCGAGGGGGCCACGCTCGACACCGCGGCGCTGATGGACAGGCGCGGGCCCACCGTCGAGTGGATCGCGCAGCTGCTGGCCGCCACCGCGGCACGGCCGGCGTATCTCGGCTGCTTCGGCCTGCACGAGTGGGCGATGGTCTACAAGACCGCGGAGGTACGGCATGGCGCCTGGCCGCTGCGGCTCGGCGGGGAGGAGATCGCGCAGGTCGTGGAGCAGCGGGGCGTGCGGTGCGGCCATTTCGACGCGTTCCGCTTCTTCACCCCCGAGGCACGCCCGCTCAACGCGCTGCAGCCGACGCGGCAGCGGCAGCGGGAACTGGAACAGCCGGGCTGCCTGCACGCCAACATGGACCTGTACAAGTGGGCGTACAAGCTGTCACCGCTGGTGAGCGGTGAGCTGGTCGCCGACTGCTTCACACTGGCCCGTGACATCCGCGTCGTGGACATGCGGGCCAGCCCGTACGACCTGAGCTCGCTCGGCCATCGGCCGATCCGGATTGAGACGCCCGAGGGGCGGGCCGAGTACGCCGCCGAGCAGCGGGGGTTCGCCGAGCGGGCGCGGCCCCTGCGGCGACGCCTGCTCGACGCCTGCGAACGGCTGCTCGCCGGCGCCCACCGCCCCTGACCCGCGGCACCCGGGCCGGGCTTCCGGCCCTTGCGGCCTCCCGGCCCCGGCGGTGACACCGCCGGGGCCGGACCACCCCGTCGTATCGGTGGAGCGGGGATGTGAGTGGGACATCGTCATCGCCCTGGCCGCCGCCCACGACGTGATCACCGATCAGGCGGGCCGTACGGCCTGGTGCCGCCTGGACCGGCCCACGCGTGAGGCGACCGAACCGGAGACGAACCGGTGAACGCCCCGATCGCCGTACCGGTCCTGAACGGTCGCCGTCCACGCGTACGAGGATGCTCGGCCTTCGCGGGCAGTCACCGCCGGACGAAAGAAAAAGTCCTGGTCACTTTGGCGAGTGACCAGGACTCCTGGTGTATCAGTGTGGTGTCCGAGGGGGGACTTGAACCCCCATGCCCCGCAAAGGGCACTAGCACCTCAAGCTAGCGCGTCTGCCTATTCCGCCACCCGGACTTGGTGCCTGCACGCGAGACCGTCATCTCGCGTCGGCGAACTTAGGTTAGCAAACTCTCGAGCGTGCGTCATATCGGTAAGGGGGGAGGGTCCGGCCGAGGTGCCGGGGAGGGGGACGCGGCGGCAGGATGGGGAGTGCAAGTCGTAGCGAACCCAAGGAGTCCTACATGACCGCGCTCAACGGTGAGGACGAGGTCGTCGAGCTGTGCCGCGACCTGATCCGGATCGATTCCACCAACGCCGGTGACAACTCCGGACCCGGTGAGCGGGCCGCGGCCGAGTACGTGGCCGAGAAACTGGCCGAGGTCGGGCTGGAGCCGAAGATCCTGGAGTCGGACAGCCGCAGGGCGAATGTGGTCGCCCGCATCGAGGGGGAGGACTCCTCGCGTGACGCGCTGCTGCTCCACGGGCATCTGGACGTCGTCCCCTTCAACGCCGACGACTGGACCCATCACCCGCTCAGCGGGGAGGTCGCCGACGGGTGCGTCTGGGGGCGCGGCGCGGTCGACATGAAGGACATGGACGCGATGATCCTCGCGGTCGTGCGGCAGCGGCTCAGCGAGGGGCGCCGGCCGCCGCGGGACGTGGTGCTGGCGTTCACCGCCGACGAGGAGGCCGGAGGCCAGTACGGCGCGCAGTGGCTGGCGGAGGAGCACAAGGGCCTGTTCGAGGGGTGCACCGAGGCGATCGGTGAGGTCGGCGGGTTCAGCGTCTCCATCGACGAGGCGCGCAGGCTCTACCTGATCGAGGCGGCGGAGAAGGGCATCGCCTGGATGCGCCTGACCGCGACGGGCCGGGCCGGGCACGGTTCGATGCTCAACAGCGAGAACGCCGTGACGGAGCTGGCCGAGGCGGTCGGCCGCATCGGGCGGTACGAATGGCCGGTGCGGCTGACCCGGACGGTCAGAACGTTCCTGGAGGAGACCTCCAGGGCGCTGGAGATCGAGTTCGATCTCGACGACGCGGAGAAGACCGTGGCGAAGCTCGGCCCGCTGGCGCGGATGATCGGTGCCACGCTGCGCAACACCGCCAACCCCACGATGCTGCAGAGCGGTTACAAGGCCAACGTGATCCCGCAGACCGCGACCGCGCACGTGGACGGCCGCTTCCTGCCGGGGTACGAGGAGGAGTTCTTCGAGACGATCGACGAGCTGCTCGGGCCCAACGTGACCAGGGAGTTCGTCTACCACGACATCGCCGTCGAGACCGGGTTCGACGGGCCGCTGGTGCGGGCGATGGCCGACTCGCTCCTGGCCGAGGACCCGGGCGCGCTGGCCGTGCCGTACACGCTGTCGGGCGGCACGGACCTGAAGGCGTTCAGCCGGCTGGGCATCCGCGGGTTCGGGTTCGCGCCGCTGAAGCTCCCCGCCGACCTGGACTTCTCCGGCATGTTCCATGGTGTCGACGAGCGGGTTCCGGTGGATTCGTTGCAGTTCGGGGTCCGGGTTCTTGACCGCTTCCTGGACGGGTGCTGAGACATTCCCCGGAAAGTCGTTGCTCTGACTGGGGGTAGTGCTAACGTAACTCTCCGTTGAGGGGATGGCTCGTGTTCGAACGGGTCGTCCAGAGTTTTGGGGAGGTCACGTGGCACGCATGCCGCAGGAGCAGTGGGGGGCGTTTTCGCCTGCTGCTCGGCGCGTGCCCGTGGCCGTTTCCGCCGACGACACGATCCTCGCCCGGGATGACCGGATGGCGCGGTTCGCGGCCGGCATTCGGCGGATCGCCAGGCGAGCTTTCGCGATCGGTGGCCTTCTGGTCGCCGGATGGCTGCTCGCCGTCGTTTTCGGACTCCTTGGCGCCGCTCCCGCTGCCGCGGAAACCACCGCGGAGACGGGAGCAGCCGGCTCCGGCCCCCTCGGCGCAGCCGCTTCCGGATCGGCCGCGCAGGTCGATGGATTCCCCACGGGCAGCGGTGGGCTGTCGGCGCCGGACAACGCCGCAGCCATGGCAGGGCGGGGTGTGGACGGGCTGACCAGCCAGTCCACGCCGGGATCCCCGGCGCCCGCCACGGCCGACCACGGTTCTGGCGCCAATGGATTCGTGCCCCAGACCAGTGGCGGATCCGGCCCCTTCGGGCCGGGACCGGGGGACATCTCGCGGTTCGTGTACGACCCGAGGCTCACGGCGCAGCGTCTTCCGCTGGCGTTCGTGCTTCCCCCTGTCGTCCGCACAGCGGCGGACGACCCTTCTTTCTCTCCTGACTGACTCCGTCCTGCAGGCCGGTGCCACCCTCTTTCCGGGTGCCCCGCCGGTCGCGGAGCGTGCCTGAGTCCCGGAGGTACGGGAGACCCCGCATTACGGAAGGTCCCTCGTTACGGGAGATTCCCAAGATTCCGGGAGCCGCTCCACCGGTGAGCGGTGAGCAGGACGACGAGCAGAGCAGCAAGCAGTTCCCATCCCTCGTGACGGCCGCAGGGGCCTCCGCTGAGTGATCCCGATCGGCTTCCGCCCTACGGACCCGACCGGCTTCCGCCGTAGGGGCCTGACCGGGCTCCACCACGTGGATCCGATCAGACCCCGCCCCGCGGACGAACGGTCTCCGCCGTACGGAACAGGCCGGACGATCTCCGCCATACGGACCCGAGCGGTCTCCGCCGCGTAGATCCGGCCGGCTCCCGTCGTACGAACCCGAGCGGACCGGGCTTGGCGCGGCCTCACGCGCCGTCACGAGATGTCAGGTACCCCCCAAGAACCAACGGAGGAGCGTCAATCATGCGTACGTGGGTTAAGGGCTCGGCCCCCGCGGCACTTCTCGCACTGGGTGTCATGGCCCTCGGCAGCGGCACGGCCTTCGCCGACACCGACGGCGACCATTCCGTCGGCGGCGGCAACCAGGTCAAGCTACCCATCTCCCTGCCGATCGACATCAGCGGAAACGCCGTCGGCGCGGCGGGTAAGTCGACCGCCTCCTCCGAGGGCGGCGCCTCCGTCGAGAACGGCGGCGGCAGCGGGATCTCCGACCGGACGTCCGGGCGGAGCAGCATCCTGGGCGGAAACCAGGTCGACGCCCCCGTCAGCGCGCCGGTCAACGCCTGTGGCAACGCGGTGGCGGTGCTGGGCGGATCGAAGGCGGGATGCAAGGGCGGCGCCTCGGTCGGCGACTCCGGCAGGGGCGGCGCGGGGGGCAACCGCACCAGCGGCGAGCACAGCGTCCTCGGCGGCAACCAGGTGGTGGCGCCGATCACCGCGCCGGTCAACGTCTGCGGCAACTCCTTCGCGATTTTCGGCGGGGCGACGGCGGGGTGCAAGGGCGGCGCGACCGTCAGGAACTCCGGGCCGTCCGGTGCCGGGAGCAACCGCACGTCGGGCCGGTCCTCGGTGCTGGGCGGCAACCAGGTGGTGGCGCCGATCACCGCGCCGGTCAACGTCTGCGGCAACTCGGTCGCCGCGCTCGGGGGGGCGTTCTCCGGCTGCCGGGGTGGGGCCGAGGCCACCCCCGGTCGTCCCGGCCACCCGGGTCGTCCCGGCCACCCGGGTCGTCCCGGTCACCCGGGCAAGCCGGGCTACGGCGGGCACGGCGGGCACGGGCCGCGACCCGGCTGGGGCCTCGGCCACCCCGGCAACGACACCGACGGGCGCTTCGGGGCCGGCAGCGGCAACCAGGTGATCGCGCCGATCACCCTGCCCGTCAACGTCTGCGGCAACGCCGTCGGCAACGGCCGGGCGGGCTGCACCGGCGGCGTGTCCGCCGAGAGCGGCAGGGGTGCCGGTGCGGGCGGTAACACCACGTCGGGCCGGTCCTCGGTGCTGGGCGGCAACCAGGTGGTGGCGCCGATCACCGCGCCGATCAACGTCTGCGGCAATGCCGTCGCCGTCCTGGGGGACGCCTTCGCCGGCTGCCGGGGTGGCGTGTCCGTCAAGAACGGCGCTCGGGGTGCCGGTGCGGGCGGTAACACCACGTCGGGCCGGTCCTCGGTGCTGGGCGGCAACCAGGTGGTGGCGCCGATCACCGCGCCGATCAACGTCTGCGGCAACTCCGTGGCCGTGCTGGGCAAGGCCGACTCCGGGTGCCGCGGCGGCGCCTCGGTCTCGCCGAACGGCAGGGGCGGCGCCGGGGGCAACCGCACCAGCGGCGAGCACAGCGTCCTCGGCGGCAACCAGGTGGTGGCGCCGATCACCGCACCGGTCAACGTCTGCGGCAACGCCGTCGCCGTCCTGGGTGACGCCGCCGCGGGCTGCCTCGGCGGCTCCCGGGCGGGCGGGCCGTCCGGTGGCCACGGCGGTGGTCACGGCCACTGGGGCGGCAAGCCCGGCAGCCACAAGACCAGCGGCCTGCTCCCCGAGGTCCCGCAGGCCGGCGCGGTCGGCGAGGCGGCGGCCGACCGGCAGGCCCCTGCCGACCTGCCTCTCGTCGGCGAGGCCGCCGGCCTGCCCGAGCTGCCTGTCCTGCCCGGCGGTTCGGTGAGCGAGCGGGCCCAGGAGTCGCGGGGCGGTTCGCCGCTGGAGCCCGTCACCGATGCGGTCTCCTCGACCCCGATCGGTGAGCTCGGCCTGATGAGCGCCGCTCAGCCCGTCGGGGTGACCGGGATGAACGTCGGATCCCTCGCCACCCTGCTGATCGGCGGTCTGGCCGCCGCCGCGGCGACCTTCTTCGCCGCCACCCGCCGTATTCGCTTCACCAGGAAGTAAGAAACAACTCACCTGAGGGACAAGTCTTCCCGGAGCCACCGAGGAAGACCCGCGAGCGCCTCGCCGGTGATGAGGAAGGACGGCCGCGCCCCCTGGGGCGCGGCCTCCATCCCGCCGGCGAGGCACGGACGCTTTGCCCGCTCCGGGGGCGCGGCCCGGGGCGGGCAAAGCCATGTCCTCGATCACATGGTCTTCATCACATCGTTCTGGTCACACGTATGATCTTCCGGCGCAACCGGACGTCGCGGCGGCCGTCGGGATACAGTCTCAGGCGGTCGAGTTCCCAGCCGCCGTATTCTGCGTGTTCGGTCAGGATCTGCCGGGCGACATCCCGGGTGGTGCCGCGTGGAAGGTGGAGAACCAAGTAGGAGTAGTCGAGCACAGCGATTAGTCTCCGAGGGTGGGCCGGCGGACGTCGACACTCATTGGGCTTTATTCTGCGTCCTTGCGGCTTTCCTTGGGAGTGCCCCCGACTGAGATCGGGTAACCCGAGTGGAAGTGAACGGGGAACGAATGCGAACAGCGAGGTAGGAAGCAGCGTGCCAGCCAAGAAGGGCAACGCCGGCGGAACCCGCCTGGTGATCGTCGAGTCGCCTTCCAAGGCGAAGACCATCGCTGGGTACCTCGGCCGCGGCTACGTCGTGGAGTCCAGCATCGGGCATATTCGTGATCTCCCCGAGAAAGCGGACGACATCCCGGAAGAGTACAAGGGGCAGGCCTGGGCACGCCTGGGCGTCAACGTCGACCACGAGTTCGAGCCGCTCTACATCGTCAACCCTGACAAGAAGTCTCAGGTGAGCAAGCTCAAGCAGCTGCTCAAGGAGGCCGACGAGCTCTACCTGGCCACCGACGAGGACCGGGAGGGGGAGGCGATCGCCTGGCACCTGCGCGAGGTGCTCAACCCCAAGATCCCGGTTCACCGCATGGTGTTCCACGAGATCACGCCGCGGGCGATCCAGGACGCGGTGGCCAACCCGCGCGCCCTCAACCTGCGGTTGGTCGACGCCCAGGAGACCCGGCGCATCCTCGACCGCCTGTACGGCTACGAGGTCAGCCCGGTCCTGTGGAAGAAGGTCAAGCCCCGCCTGTCGGCCGGGCGGGTGCAGTCGGTGGCGACCCGGCTGGTCGTGGAGCGCGAGCGCGAGCGCCTGGCCTTCACCAGCGCGAGCTACTGGGACCTGCAGGCGCTGTTCGACACCGGCCGTGACGAGACCCCGCACGAGTTCACCGCCACGTTGACCGGGGTCGACGGCAGGCGCGTCGCCCAGGGGCGTGACTTCGCGAGCAACGGCACGCTCAAGAGCGCCGACGTGCTCCACCTCGACGAGCAGGCCGCGCAGGCCCTCGCCGCCCGCCTGGACGGCGCCCGCTACAAGGTCACGTCGGTCGAGCGCAGGCCGTACACCCGCAAGCCGTACGCGCCGTTCCGGACGACGACGCTGCAGCAGGAGGCCAGCCGCAAGCTGGGTTTCTCCGCGAAGTCGACCATGCAGATCGCCCAGCGCCTGTACGAGAACGGCTTCATCACCTACATGCGAACCGACAGCATCACGCTGTCGGAGACCGCCGTGGCGGCCGCCCGCAGCCAGGCGATCAAGCTTTACGGCGCCGCGTACGTCCCCGACAAGCCGCGCGTCTACACCAGCAAGGTGAAGAACGCGCAGGAGGCGCACGAGGCGATCCGCCCTTCGGGCGAGGAGTTCCGCACACCGGGCGAGACCGGGCTGACCGGTGACATGTTCCGGCTGTACGAGCTGATCTGGCAGCGGACCGTGGCCTCGCAGATGAAGGACGCGGTCGGCGAGTCGGTCGTCGTCAAGGTGGCGGGTACGTCCAGCTCCGGTGAGCGGGTCGAGTTCAGCGCCTCCGGGCGGACCATCACCTTCCACGGTTTCCTGAAGGCATACGTCGAGGGCGCGGACGACCCGGCCACCGACCGCGACGACTCCGAGAAGCGCCTGCCCAACCTGGCCGAGAACGATCCACTGACGGCGTCGGCTCTCAACGTGCTGGCCCACGCGACCAAGCCGCCGGCACGGTACACCGAGGCGTCGCTGGTCAAGGAGCTGGAAGACCGGGAGATCGGCCGGCCGTCGACGTACGCGTCGATCATCGGAACGATCCTCGACCGGGGTTACGTCTTCAAGAAGGGCACGGCCCTGGTGCCGTCCTTCCTGGCGTTCGCGGTGGTCAACCTGCTGGAGCAGCACTTCGGTCACCTCGTCGACTACGACTTCACCGCCGACATGGAGAAGGTCCTCGACGACATCGCCAACGACCGGGCGGAGCGGGTCCCGGAGCTGCGCCGTTTCTACTTCGGCGACAACGGTGACGAGGGCCTGAAGGAGCTGGTCACCGACCTGGAGGAGATCGACGCCAAGGAGATCAGCTCCTTCCCGATCCGGGGTACCGACATCGTGATCCGGGTGGGGCGCTACGGCCCGTACCTGGACCGCGCGGGCACCCGGGTGAACGTGCCCGAGGACCTGGCCCCGGACGAGCTCACCGCGGAGATGGCCGAGGAGCTGTTCTCCCGTCCGACGGGTGACCGCGAGCTGGGCAAGGACCCGGTCAGCGGTAACGTGATCGTGGCGAGGGACGGCCGTTTCGGCCCGTACGTGACGGAGGTCCTGCCCGAGGAGCCGTCGCCCGACGGTGCGAAGAAGAAGACCAAGAAGGCCGACGCCCCCAAGCCGCGCACCGCGTCGCTGCTGAAGTCGATGTCCCTCGACACCGTCACCCTGGACGACGCGCTGAAGCTGCTGTCGCTGCCCCGGGTGCTCGGGGAGCTCGACGGCCAGGAGGTCACGGCGCAGAACGGCAGGTTCGGCCCCTACGTCAAGAAGGGCACCGACTCCCGTTCGCTGGCCTCCGAGGAGGAGATGTTCACGGTCACGCTGGAGCAGGCCAAGGAGCTGTTCGCCCAGCCCAAGACGCGGGGCCGGCGCGCCGCCGCCGCACCGCCGCTGCGCGAGCTGGGCGTGGACCCCGTCTCCAAGAAGCCGATCGTGGTCAAGGAGGGGCGTTTCGGCCCGTACGTGACCGACGGTGAGACAAACGCCTCCCTGCGCAAGGGTGACGAGGTCGAACACATCACCACCGAGCGCGCAGCCGAGCTGCTCGCCGACCGCCGTGCCCGCGGTCCGGCGCCCAAGCGCACCCGGACCACCCGGGCCAAGGCCAAGGCCTGACCGTACGGGCTCCGTGATCCGCCTGGGCGGGGATCGGGGCCCGTTCTCCGGTGGTGCGGGTCCGGTGGGCGGGCGGCGGCTGAGGATGTCCGGCGGTACGGCGGCTGCCGGCCGGTCCGGGGGCTGGGAATTTCCCGGTTCCGGGAACGCATCCGGCATTCCGGGCGTTCTTCGGGGCGCGCCGGTCAGGCCGGCGGCTGTGGGGAAGGGGCCGGTCGATCGTGGGGTTCGTGTCGCTGGTCTTCGCCGCGGTCGTGTTGATCCACTACTACCTGTGGCGTCGCCTGGTCGGCTCGACCACCCGGCCGGGACGAACCCGCCGCGTGCTGACGTGGGTGATCGTCGGGCTCGGTGTGCTCGCGCCGGTGACGTTGATCGTCTCCCGCAGCGCGTGGGGGCACTTTCTGGCCTGGCCGGGCTTCTTCTGGCTCGCGGTCATGTTCTACCTCTTTGTCTTCCTGGTCGTTCTTGAGGTGCCGCGGGCGGTGGCCCTGCTGGTTCTGCGGGTGCTGGAGCGCCGGGCGGGGCGCCGTCACGCGCCGGACCGGGTCGCCGCCCGTCGTGCGGCCCGTGCCGAGTCCGACGGCTCGGTGCCGGTTTCCGACGGCTTCGAGCCCGGCCCGGACGGCTCCGAGCCGGTGCCCGCGGGTACGGTTCCGGCCTTCACCGCCGAGGTGGCCGAGGCCCGTGAAGTCTCCGGGGCCCGCGAAGCCTCCCGGGCTCGCGAAGTTCTCGGGGCCGCCGGCGCCGTCGTGGCAGCCGGCTCCCGTACGGCGGTTCCGGCGGATCCGGTGTCGGCTCTCCCGCAGTCGGAGCCGGAGTCGCAGCGGGAGTCGCCGTCGGAGCCGCAGCCGCCGTCGGACTCGCGGCCGGAGCCGCGAACGGGGGCGGAGTCCGGGTCCGCGTCCGAGGGGGTGGTCTCGCCGGCGGGGCGGCGGGAGAGGGCGATGAGCCGGAGGCTGTTCATCACCCGCACGGCCGCGGTCGTCGCCGGGACGGGGGCGCTGGGCACGGTGGGGTTCGGCGTCAGGACCGCCCTCGGTGACCCGGTGGTCGAGTCGGTCGAGGTCGCGCTGCCCCGGCTGGACCCGCGCCTGAGCGGGCTGCGGTTCGCGGTGGTCAGCGACATCCATCTGGGCCCGCTCACCGGCCTCGGGCACGCCGAGCGCATCGTCCGCATGGTCAACGCCCTGCAGGCCGACGTCGTCGCCGTCGTGGGAGACCTGGTCGACGGCACGGTGGCCGAGCTCGGCCCGCTGGCCCGGCCGCTGCGGGGCCTCGAGTCGCGTTACGGGGCCTATTTCGTCACCGGGAACCACGAGTACTACACCGCCAACGGCCCGCGGGAGTGGATCGAGGAGCTCCGGGAGCTCGGCGTGCGGCCGCTGGTCAACGAGCGCGTCGAGATCGCCCACGCCGGGGCCGTGCTCGATCTCGCCGGGGTCAACGACGTGGCCGGTGCCGCCTCGGACGACGGCCCCGACTTCGAGCGGGCGCTCGGCGGCAGGGACCGCTCCCGCTCCACCGTCCTGCTCGCCCACCAGCCGGTCCAGGCGGCCGAGGCGGCGAGGCACGGGGTCGACCTCCAGCTGTCCGGGCACACGCACGGCGGACAGATGGTCCCCTTCAACCTGGTCGTCCCGTTGCAGCAACCGGTCGTCTCCGGGCTCGGCGAGGTGGACGGCACCCGGGTCTACGTCACGCGGGGCGCGGGTTTCTGGGGGCCGCCGGTCCGGGTGGGAGCCCCACCCGAAATAACCCTTCTGGAACTCCGAAACGAGAAACTCTAGAAACACGGGCGTCGATCACTTCTTTTCCCGCCTGTGACCTGCGGGGCGCACGGCGGACGTATTACCCTCATGCGACGGGCAGCCGGGCATTTCCGTACGGCTCGTGTTTTCCCCAGCCCAGCAAGCACCTGGATACGCTGACATCATGACCACGCCTGGCCGGAACACCGCACGACGCAAGCCCCCCACCGTGCTGGCTTACGCTCCGTTCCGCAAGCTGTGGACGGCCATGTCGGTGTGCAGCCTCGGAGACTGGCTCAACCTCCTGGCCCTGACCGCGCTTGCGGGCAACCTCACCATGGATGCGGGCTACCAGGCCCAGAGCCTGGCCATCGGCGGTGTCTTCGTCGCCAAGATGCTCCCGGCCATCGTGCTGGGACCGCTCGCGGGCGCGTTCGCCGACCGGTTCGACCGGCGGCTGACCATGTTCTTCTGCGATCTGCTGCGGTTCGCGCTGGTGCTGTCCATCCCACTGGTCGGCAGCTACCAGTGGGTGATCATCGCCACGTTCCTGGTCGAGTGCGTCAACCTCTTCTGGGTTCCCGCCAAGGACGCCACGGTGCCGAACCTGGTGCCCAAGGAGCGGCTGGAGGAGGCCAACCAGCTCAACCTCCTGGTCACGTACGGCACGGCACCGGTCGCGGCGCTGCTGTTCGCCGTGCTGTCGGTGGCCAACGACCTCCTGAGCAGGCTGGTCCCGTTCCTCGCGCAGCGAGAGACGTACCTGGCGCTGTTCATCAACGCGCTGGCGTACCTGATCTCGGCCGTCATCATCTTCTCGCTGAAGGAGATCCCGAAGGCCGGCTCGGGGGTCGCGACCTCCACTCCCTCGGTGCTGCGGCAGATCTTCGAGGGCTGGCGGTTCGTGGGCGGGAACCGGCTGACCCGCGGCCTGATCATCGGCATGCTGGGCGCCTTCGCCGCGGGCGGCGCCGTGGTCGGGGTCGCCAAGATCTACGTCAACGCGCTGGGCGGTGGCGACGCGGCCTACGGTGTGGTCTTCGGGGCGGTGTTCGTCGGCATGGCCTCCGGCATGTTCTTCGGCCCCAGGCTGATGCGCGAGCTGTCGCGGCGGAGGCTGTTCGGTCTGGCGATCGTCGTCGCGGGCCTCGTCCTGGCCGCGATCGCGCTCATCCACAACCTGGTGATCGTCGTCCTGCTGACCGTGCTGCTCGGCGCGTGCGCGGGCATCGCCTGGATCATCGGTTACACCATGATCGGTCTGGAGGTCGACGACGGCCTGCGCGGCCGTACGTTCTCGTTCCTGCAGTCGCTGGCCCGGGTGACGCTGCTGCTGGTGGTCGCGGTCGCGCCGACCGTGGCGGGCCTGTTCGGCGAGCGTGAGATCAAGATGGGCCAGGAGACGGTCTACCGGTTCGACGGTTCCAACCTGGTGCTGGTGATCGGCGGGCTGCTCGCGGCGATCGTCGGGATCGTCGCGCTGCGCCAGATGGACGACCGTAAGGGGGTCCCGATCGTCGCCGATCTGATCGCCGCCGTGCGAGGGGAGCGGTTCGTGCCCGAGACCGCCGAGCAGGCGCGTGGGATGTTCATCGCGTTCGAGGGCGGCGAGGGGTCGGGGAAGACCACCCAGTCCCGCCTGCTGGCGATCTGGCTGCGTGACCAGGGGTACGACGTCGTGCAGACCCGCGAGCCGGGCTCGACCAAGGTCGGCATGCGACTGCGCGCGATCCTGCTGGACGCGGTGCACCAGGGGCTGTCGGCGAGGTCGGAGGCGCTGCTGTACGCGGCCGACCGGGCCGAGCACGTCGAGAAGGTCATCCGCCCGGCCCTCTACCGGGGCTCGATGGTGATCTCCGACCGCTACGTCGACTCCTCGCTGGCCTACCAGGGCGCGGGCCGGGCCCTCGACCCCGGGGACGTCACGAGGATCAACTCCTGGGCCACCGGCGGGCTCGTCCCCGATCTCACGGTGCTCATCGACACCCCGCCCTCGGTGGGCCTGGCCCGGCTGGGCGGTGCCGCCGACCGGATCGAGTCGGAGCCGCTGGAGTTCCACGAGCGGGTGCGCCGGGAGTTCCGCGCGCTGGCCGCCGCCGAGCCCGAGCGCTACGTGGTCATCGACGGCACCCTGCCGCAGGAGGAGATCGCCCGGCTCATCCAGGACCGGGTCCGGGAGGTCCTGCCCGACCCGGTGCCCCAGGAGTCCGAGGACGCCACCGGGACCATCCCCGCCATCCGCGACTGAGACCGGCGGTAGGTTGGGGTCCGTGGGAGTCTTCGATGACCTTGTGGGGCAGGAACGCGCCGTCGTGACGCTCCGCCGGGCCGCCGCGGCCGCGGCCGACCTGCTGGCCGGTGGGCGCGGTGCGGGGATGACCCACGCGTGGCTGTTCACCGGGCCGCCCGGCTCCGGGCGCGAGGAGGCCGCGCGGGCGTTCGCTGCCGCGCTGTTCTGCCCGGACCAGGGGTGCGGGCACTGTGAGATGTGCCACCAGGTGGAGGTCGGCTCCCATCCCGACCTGGAGATCGTCCGGCCGCAGGGGCTGTCGTACGGCATCAAGGACACCCGCCGGCTCATCCTCCGCGCGGCCGGGGCGCCGACGCTGGGCCGCTGGCGGGTCGTGCTGTTCGAGGACGCCGACCGGGCCACCGAGGGGGCGTCCAACGCGCTGCTGAAGGCGATCGAGGAGCCGCCGCCGCGGACGATCTGGCTGCTCTGCGCGCCCGCCCCGGACGACATGATGATCACCATCAGGTCCCGTTGCCGACTGGTCACGCTCGTCACCCCGCCCACCGCGGCGGTCGCGCACGTGCTGGCCACACGGGAGAACGTGCCGCCGGCGATGGCGGAGTTCGCCGCCAGAGCCGCCCAGGGCCACATCGAGCGGGCCCGCAGGCTCGCTCTGGACGAGGAGGCGCGCAGGCGCCGCGAGGCGGTGCTGTCCATCCCCGGCTCGCTGACCGGCGTCGGGGAGTGCGTGGCGGCGGCCGAACGGCTGGTGAAGACCGCCGACGAGGAGGCCGCCGCGGTCACCGCGGTGCTGAACGAGGCGGAGATCGCCGAGCTGCGCAAGATCTACGGTGAGGGGTCCTCGGGCAAGGGACTCAACAAGGGGCTCATCCGGGGCGGGGCCGGGGCGCTGAAGGAACTGGAGGACCGGCAGAAGTCGCGGGCCACCCGGACCAAGCGCGACGTCATCGACGCGGCCCTGCTCGACCTGGTGGCGTTCTACCGCGATGTGCTGGCGGTGCAGTTCGGCGCGTCCGTGGAGCTGGCCAGCGAGGACCGCCGGGCGGAACTGGAGGCTCTGGCCCGTTCCTCCACGCCGGAGGACTCTCTGCTGCGGATCGACGCGATCATGCTTTGCCGGGAGCGGCTGGCGGCCAACGTCAACCCGCAGATGGCGATCGAGGCGATGACCCTCTCGCTGCGGCGTCCCCGGGCGTGACGTCCACGGGATCCATGGCCATGAGCCGTACGGGATTTCGGGGTACTTTCTCGGTGCTTCCCGGGTGTGGGTTCTGTGACGTCCCCAGGGGTTGTCGGACGCTACCTCCGTTCTGAGGTCTTTTGCACCTTAAGTCTGATTTCTGTGGTGTGACTGTCTTGGGTCTGCCGGACCCGGGCCTGAGGTTCTGTGCCTGGCGGGCTGGTCTGCGGTTCCGCGCCCGGTGACGGGCCGGCCTGTGGTTTTTCGCGCCCGGTGGCGGTCCGGCCGGGGTTCCGGGGTCGGCTCGGTGGCGGTCCGGCCGGGGTTCCGGGCCCGGCGGCGACCCGGCTGGGGCAGGCTCGGCGGCGGCCGGATCCCGGGTCTGCGCACGGCGCGAAGCGGTCGGGAGAGGGACGCCAGTCGGACGTTCTGTGATCCCCCGTATCCCGTGCGGCAGCGGACGCTCCGTAATCGGACCGGCCCCTATCCGGTGAATATCCGCTGGTGAGAGGGAGAGGCCCGCCGGCTTGCCCGCTGATTCCCGATTAGATGGAACCATTCCCGGTCAACTCCCCTCAAAGTGGGAGTGCGGATCGTTAAGATTCGCAGCGGAAAAAGACATATTTGTTATAAATCAATTGACAGTGTCCTGCTCTACGGGGAGAGCAGAGAAAACCGGGGGAATCTTGGTGAGCATCGGCGCACACCACGGGGTGGTTCCGTCCGCGGGTAGGCGGGCCGTCACCAGCCGTGTGGACAACGATGACACGTTACGGATCGAGTGGCCGGAACCGGACGACGCGGAGATCGTCCTGCGGCACGCGGAGACCGGTGAGGAGCACAGGGGAACCGATCTTTCGACGCTCTCGGCGGGTGTCTGGGTGGTCTCGTGCCGGGGCGAGCCCCTGGCCACCGACGATCCAGGGTTCTCGCTCGACGGTCTGCACTCCTACGCCGAAACCCGCCGTAACCGGGAGATAAGAGCGTTCCGCACACCTGCCGGCCTCCTGTGCGTCCGGGTCCGGGAGGTCGAGCCGTATGTCGAGGTGGTCCAGGTGACCGCCGACGACGGCGTCGTCCAGGTCGAGGGCGTGATCGCCTACGGCGAGTCGATCCGGGGAGCGGCGCGGCTCGTGGCCGTGGCCAGGCGGGGACCGGACCCCGTGAGCGGCCCGGCGGACTTCCGGGGACGGTGGTTCGAGGGGGCCGTCGAGATCGCGCCGATGGCCGAGAGGCAGGTGCGGCGGAGGGTCTTCTGGGACCTCTACGCGGAGGCCGACGGGGTACGGTTGCCGCTGGCCACCCGCCTCGACGACATCACCGACAAGAAGACCAAAGTCCGTTTCCCCGCCCAGCGGGTCGGGCAGGTGCGGGTCCGCCCGTACTACACCGAGACCGACAGCCTCGCGGTGGCGCTCACCGTCGAGGAGGGGGACGGAGAGTGAAGATCTCCTTTCTGATCCTCAACGCCTACGGCATGGGCGGTACGATCCGGGCCACCTTCGACCTCGCCACCGCGATGGCCGAGCGGCACGACGTCGAGGTCATCAGCGTCTTCCAGCACGCCGACCGGCCCTTCCTGCCGCTGGGCTCCAAGGTCCGGCTGCGCTCGCTGGTCGACCTGCGTGAGGGGGCCAGGGTCCGCTGGCCGTACACGAGGAAGGCCGAGCGGCTGGGCGCGCAGCCGAGCGCGCTGATCCATCCCGAGGAGCGGGCCTACACCTCCTTCAGCGCGTGGAGCGACGAGGTGCTCGTCCGCGAGCTCCGCCGGCTCCGCACCGACGTGCTGATCACCACTCGCGCGGGACTGAACATCATGGCCGCGCGGTTCGCCCGCAAGCGGGTCGTCACGATCGGCCAGGAGCACCTGCACTTCGCGGCCCACCAGCCCGGGATCTTCGAGGAGATCCGGACGTGGTACCCGAAGCTGGACGCGGTCGTCACCCTCACCGAGGCCGACGAGCACGACTACCGCACCATGCTCGACCGGGCGCGGACCCGCGTGTTCACCATCGGCAACGGCCTGGCGGGGGGACCGCGCCCGCGCTCCCGGCAGGAGAACCGGATCGTGCTCGCCGCGGGCAGGCTGGTGCCGGTCAAGGGGTACGACCGGCTGCTCAGGGCGTTCGCCCAGGTGGCCAGAGAGCGCCCCGACTGGAAGCTCCGGATCTACGGTGAGGGACGGATCAGCGACAAGCTGGTCAGGCTCTCCGTCAAACTGCGCCTGCACAACAACGTCACCTTCATGGGCCCCACCGGTGACATCGAGGGCGAGCTCGCCAAGGCCTCGATCCACGCGGTCAGCTCCCGGTTCGAGGGCTTCGGGATGACCATCATCGAGGCGTTCGCGTGCGGGGTGCCCGTGGTCAGCTTCGACTGCCCCCGTGGCCCCCGGGAGATCATCACCCCCGGGTACGACGGGCTGCTCGTCCCGCCCGACGACGTGGACGCCCTGGCCGCCGGCCTGCTCCAGATGATCGACGACGAGGAGGGCCGTCGCCGGATGGCCGAGAACGCCCTCAGGACCGCCGGGAACTACGACATCTCCACGATCGTGTCCCGCTGGGAGAAGTCCTTCGCCGAACTCGGGCGCTGAGCGAGGCAGGGGACGGCCCGGTCCGGCGTCTCCGTGATGTGACCCCGTCGTCCCCGGGGAGAGGTCCGGATCCCGTCATCGGGATGCTCTTCCGGCGCTGCCGGGGATGCCCGGGGCGTCCAACGAGGTCGATCAGGCGTGCGTCCCGGGACGCACGCCGCCGCGCTCGCGCAGCGAGGGCGCCCTTCCGCCGGGGCGCCCTTCCGCAGGGAAGACCGGTGGCAGGGCCCGTGCTCGCGGCCGTGGGTAAAGTGCTCTGAACCGGCGGCCGCGGGGCGGGGTCTTCCGAGCCCCGGCCCGGGGCGTGG